>CAZKTR010000488.1:0-2915 GCA_964555525.1 uncultured Pirellulaceae bacterium | reverse complement strand
GCAAACCGCTCGATCTCAACGACTTCGTTGGCCAGCTGGGGATTATCCAAAACCAACAACACCTGTCCCTTGGTCACTTCGTCTCCATCTTTGACCAGCACCTCTTTGATAAAACCATCGGCATCAGCTCGCAAAAACGTCTCGTCGGCAAACTGTACGATCGCTGGAGCCGACTTGTGAGCTGGAGCTTTGAGGATCGAAAACAGACAAACACCCAATAACGCCAGGCAACCAAAACTGATCGCCATCTGGGTTTTGTTGACCGGATGTTTAGCATTTTCTCCAAACAACGATTTGACCTGCTTGTAGATCGGAATGCCAAACCACAAGCAAACGCCAATCGCACTGAGCACTAAACCGGCTCCATGAAAGAGAACGCCAGCTCCAATCGTCAAACTGACACTGATGGAAATTTTCCAGAAGAACGCCATGCTACCGTAAATGGAAGCGGTGCGCAGTTCGCTTTGTGGGCAAAGATTCGGCGTCAGCGGCGTGCCAAAAAACACACTCTTCAAACGATCACCGAACCAATTGGTACCCTTGGTATACAGATTAGGAATCGCAAGCGCGTCCGACAACAGGAAGTAACCGTCGAATCGCATCAGTGGATTCGCATTGAACAGAATCGTTGTCACGCTTGCCATCAAGAAGATGTTGAAGCAAATATCTGCAATCACGCCTTCCGTTCGTGTCCACACAATCAACGACATGAACGAGATGAACAACTCGACGTACATCCCGGCGCCCGAGACAACCATTCGGTGCCAGCGATTTGGGAACCGCCACATCGAGGTTACATTGACAAACGCCATCGGTGTAAACAACAACAGCAGGACTCCGGCCTCCGGGACTTCTCCCCCGTAGCGGCGACAGGCAACTCCGTGAGCAGTTTCGTGAACGACTTTTAGCAGAATCCAAGTCACCAATAACCAGATCCAACTGTACTCTGACAGGATTCCTGTCGAAGCGGCACCCATCTTGCTCCAGTTGGTATACATGAGCGTCGAAGCATAGATCGCCACGACGCACCAAATGACAGCAAACCAACTGGAAAACCACCATTGCACATACGGCTGGACTGCGGCCAGCGCCGAGTTTGGATTGAACAGATTGAACTTAAAACTGATCGGATTAAGCAAACCAATCATTTTTGCGCGATTGCTTGCTTTGACTTGTTGGCCAAGACGTTTTGCATTGTCAACCGAATTGCCAAATACCAGATTCGATTGCATCAGCCACTGGCAGACTTCTGTCGCCGTTTGCTCGGTATAGGCCTTCTCGCCAACAGGCAGTTTAACGTTTAACGCCTCGATAATTTCGCGACCAGTCTTGTTGCCGTCTACTGACGCGATGAAGCGGTACTCTCGGGCACCAACCTGGAAATACTTGCTTCGAATGGGATCTTCGATGACAACAAACGTTTTTCCGTTTTGCGTACGGCTATCGAACTTCAGTTCGTTACGAAGCGTAAACTTACCATCGAGCCACTGATCTGGTTGTCCTGTTGGCTGTGGAGGCATTTCTGGTTGAGCGTTGTTTTCAAGCATGCGAACCGCCGATTACCAAACTAGCCAATAGCGAACCGATTCCCACGACTGATGAAACAGGTTCCATCCGATGGGTGCGTATCGAGATTTGATTTTGGCCGCGCCCTGCATCCCTGGCCGAAGCTGATTCTCTTTGTTGGGCAAGCGGACTTGAGCGATAAAGACACTTTCGTCGGCAACGATCTCGGTTCGCGGATGAATTTTTTCGATGGTTCCATCCCACGTCTTGAATGGAAACGCGTTGAGCTTAATCGTGACCGGCATTCCCGCCTCGACGTACTGGATCTCTGATTCAGGAATTCCAATCTCGGCGAGCATGTTATCAAGCGGTGCGATCTCAAAAAGTGTCTTGCCCGTCTCGACCGGAGCCCCTTCGACTTTCTCCAAATCGCCACTGACGACGATTCCTGCGATCGGCGAGCGGACTTCAAGATTGGTCAATTGCTTCTCGAGGATTTCGATCTTCGATTGGTAACGCCTCATTTCGCTCCGGGCGATCTGTGACGGCGCAATTTCGCCCTGGGCTAACGCCGAATCACGACGTTTCCTGGCACCTTCAAGTTCTGCCCGCAACCCAGACAATTCTATTCGCAACTGGGAACCATGAAGCCCCGCCACGAGCTGATCCGCTTCGACGATGTCGCCGCTTTCGACGAACGACTTTTCCAAAATCCCATCGTAGGGAGCTGCGATAAAACGACGTATCACCGGCTGAATTTCGCAATCACAAGCCACGCGGTACGGAAGTGGTACAAACATCAAGCCAGCCAGACAAGCCGCGACCGTTGCGATCGTCTTGGTCAATTTGGATTTGCGAAACGAGTTCCAACGCTTGGACGCAAGGTCGCGTATTCCTTGATTGGCACGCAACACGACGTCTAGATGCCCGGACGACAAAGCAACGACACGTTCCAAATAGGTGTTATATTTTTCATCGGCGACTTGCGATTGTTTTAGGCCAACCAAAATCGCACCAATGGTACGTTCATCTTCTGTCATCAACGGCAGGCCGATACAGCCTTCGACGCTATTTGATTTGCAGTACTTTTCCAGTGCCAGCGCGGCGGGCGAATGTTCGTCTTCTTCAATCGGAAAGCGAACGATTTGGTTGGCCGCCACAGATTGGCTGAGCGCATTGAGAATAATTTTGCTTGATTCAGAATTCAGATCGACTTTTTCAACATCGGAGATAGCCTTAAGTCGTACATCCTTTGCTCCTTCGAACAAAGCGAGTGAAACCTGATCGGCATTGCAAAGCCGTCTCAAGTTGTTGACCACCACCATCGAAGCATCGGAAACCGACTCGGTGCGATCAAGTGCATGGACCAAACCGATCGTATCGTGAAGACTTTTTGTTTTGACTTCCAT
>CAZKTR010000487.1:0-2916 GCA_964555525.1 uncultured Pirellulaceae bacterium | reverse complement strand
TTTTCCATCGCAGCCTTTTCCGCTTCTAAACCTCGCGCCGCAGTCAGCGGCATATCGCTTGCGTTGTCTTGCTGCAACACGGACGGTGCCTCAGAAACTCCATCGGCTGGCGAAATGATCTCGCCTTCGATCTGACCTTCTTCAACGTCTTCTTCCATACCATCCGTCGAGTCGGTGTCCATCGGTTTCGTGACCGGCGGGATAACTTGTGTGCCCGTCTCGACTGCAAATGGTTGCTGTACTGGTAACCCAAGTTGCATCGGCAAGATAGGCTGCACGTTGTAAGCGCCTTCAGGCAGACCAGGGTAGACTGGTTGCGGGAAATTCTGAGGCACATTCACGATCCCCGACTCAACGATCGCTGGTTGTGAAACAAATGTTTGCTGGAGAGGCGCTGGAGTAAACTGCTGCGGCGCGATAATGATTTCAGGTTGGACGAACGTTTGCACTGGCACTATTTCGACACGTTGGAACTGAACCGCAGGAACAAAAGTCCGGAAGGTTGGCTGGCTTGGTGTTGGGTAACCGAAGCAACCGCCGGGACATTGAGCGTCAGCGTTCGCTGTTGTGAAAGCCATCGCTGCGATAGCAAATACGGGCACAGAAAGTAGATTTCGTAGGTTGTTTCTCATGGTTGATTCAAGGTGTTAAGCAGGCGAGTAATTTCCCGACACTTTAATCCAAATGAGTTAATTTTCTTGACCCTGCAACCGCCTACGTACGATTTTTGAAAACAAAATCCTAAATCCCCAAAAAAAGCCTTGTGCAGTAATCCTGTTCAAAATGCGAATTGCCAAAACTAGCGGTTTTGACGTTAGCAGGACGTGATTTTGTTAGGCATATTTTAGGCTGGAGGTGGAGTGGCTGAAGATTGGAGGGGGTGGGGCTGCGCCCATGCGACTGCCGGCTCGTCATTAAACTCTGGCGAGCACGGCTTCAACGGACCCTAGCTTTTATCTCGAACAAGGCTTTGGACGCTCTAGGCCGTCGAGTGCCCCACGGCGGTCGCAAAAGCAACCGCATAATCTTCGCAATGCGAGATCGAAATCAACATCTGGGCGACCCCCATTGAGTCACTAATCACCTTCGCTTGCCCTGTCAGATTCACGATCGGCTTACCACCAGGCTCGTTAACCACTTCGATATCGGTCCACAGGATCCCTTTCGCCCAACCAGTGCCCAACGCCTTCAGAATCGCTTCCTTGGCAGCAAACCTTCCGGTGTAGTGCTGAGCAAAAGATTTTCGCTGGCCACAATAAGAGATCTCGTTTTCGGTAAACACTCGATTCAAAAAGGCATCTTCGTGCTTTTCGATCATGCCTTCAATTCGCGAGCATTGGGTGATGTCTGTTCCGATACCAATAACGTTCATTGATCAAACCCCACACGCTTTCTTGGCTCGGGCCAACACTTCACTGGCTTTCGCGCGTGCTTTGGCCGCTCCGTCGCCCAAGATTTGCTGCACACGATCCATGTCGGCTTCCAACTCCAAACGACGCTCTCTCGCAGGAGCGAAAAAGGCTTCGGCCTCCTCGAAGACCGCTTTCTTCACGTCCCCGTAGCCAAACCCGCCCGCCCGATACATCGCGGCCATCGAAGCCTTATTTTCTTCGGAGGCAAACAAACTGTACAACTGAAACAGATGATCGCCTTCGGGTTCTTTAGCGTCTTCCATCGGTCGCGAGTCCGTCGAAATCCGCATGATCTTTTTCTTCATCGGTTTGACCGGTTCAAAGACCTCGATAAAGTTGCCGTAGCTCTTGGACATTTTCTCGCCGTCAGTGCCTGGGACCTTCGCTGAAGAATCCAAGATTTGCGGCTTTGGCAAAACAAAAGTCTCGCCGTAAGCATGATTGAACGCCTGAGCGATATCGCGGCAGACCTCGATGTGTTGTTTTTGGTCTTCGCCCACGGGCACGACTTCTGAATCATAGGCCAGAATATCCGCCGCCTGCAAAACCGGATAAGTAAACAAGCCAGTAACCACCGGCAAACCTTTTGCGATTTTGTCTTTGTAAGAAACGCAGCGTTCCAACAACCCCATCGGTGTTCCTGCCATCAGCAACCAACACAACTCGCTGATCTCAGGGATATCCGACTGAATGAACAAAGTTGCTTGATCAGGATCCAACCCCAACGCCAACAAGTCCATCGCGGTGTCCAGTGAGTTTTGCCGTAGTTGTTCGCCGTCGCGGATGGTGGTCAACGCGTGCAAGTTCGCAATAAAGTAAAACGACTGCTCTTCGGATTGCAGCTGAATGTACTGCTGAATAGCTCCGAAGTAGTTTCCCCAATGGGGACGGCCGGTTGGCTGGATGCCCGAAAGGACTTTCATAGGATCGATGGTCAGGGGTAAATGAATACTAAGTCGCAGTAAAAACTGTTACAACAGTCAACTAAAGCGGACGAATCTTGAAAAGTTCGATTATCACCGTTTGTCGGTAAATTTTCTACGCCCATCGGCTTCCCAGCATAATTACTTTGGCTGATCGCTGAACGACTTGCCAAAGCTGGCGTAGTTGACGTGAAGTTTGCAGATCGATAGCGAGACAACCACGCACCCCACGAGTTCGCTCAAACGAATCGAAAGCCGAGCCAATAGATCGACTATGCGTCAGAACGGCCCAGCATCGCTTACACAAACGTCAAATCCGACAAACTTCTCTTGCTTGAACGGGATTCCCGAGCAGGGGGGCCTATTTTGCGAGGGCCTATTTTGCGTTTGGACGTTTAGCATTAAATTATACGAACCCGCGAAGGTAGCGAATCTCCCCTCCCAACCAAAACTAAGAGGCTCGCTCGGTCTCAAGCGTCCCAATCCTCTGGGCTAATGCTCGTGACGAAGCTTTTGTTTTAGTTTGTTTTAGAAAAGACGATTTCCTCCAAGATGTCGAAACAAGTTGCAGTTACCGGAAT
>CAZKTR010000486.1:0-2916 GCA_964555525.1 uncultured Pirellulaceae bacterium | reverse complement strand
GTCGCCACCTAGGGCCTCCGGCCTGCATCCGCCGCGACGATACTAATTGCGGCGATCGCCGCCGTTTCGGTTCGTAACGGCCGTTGCCCCAGATGAGCCAAACGAAAACCGTGATCCCTAAACCGATCTCGCTCCTTCGCCGACCAACCGCGTTCCGAACCGATCGCCAAAACCACCGCCTGCTTCCCTTGATCGCCATCGGCTACCTCGCGCAGGCTGGACGTGGCCTCGTAGTTATCCAAACAGATCCGCTGCGGCACCTCTGCCATCGCATCAATACTCTCGGCCAGCTTCAAGCCGAATTGGACTTCCGGAAACCGAGTCGTAAAGGCTTGTTCGACTCCAGAACGGATACACTGACGCCACTCGTTGGTCGTCCATAGCTTCGACGTCACGTACGAGCGTTCGCCGCGATCAGTTAAAACAAAATGAATCCGGCGCACACCCAGACTGGTAACTTCTTGCAGAATTTTTCGGCTAGTTTGCGGCCGCGACAAACCAACGATCAAATCGATCGGCAGTAGAGCCCCGGGCTCTTCGCCCCACGAGAAATCAAGCTCAACTTGTTTTTCATCGACCGACCGCAAAACCGCTTTACCTCGCGGCCCATCAACCAATCCAACGTCCGTCACATCTCCGGGCTTCCGCCGCAGCACTTCCAGCAGATGCACCACCCGAGGATCATCAAGCGAAAACGGCGTATCGACTTCGGATTCTTCAAACAAAATGATGTTCACGCCAAAGGCACCTTTTCCAACTGATTCCGATGTAAACCATCGGGACTCCGCAAAACGCGATCATACTGAGACCAACGCGAGATAGGATACCCCACAAGCGGCGTTCATGTCATCCTAGTCCCCTTGGCAAACACAAAGATGCCTCTTGGCGAGCAAATTTATACTCATAATCGTTGTTTCGACGTGGTGCCATGGATCACGCTTTTCAGATAAAGTACAACGTACTGAGTAGAGGCATGCTTCCGTGGTTGATCCGACAAGGACTAACGTGGCGTGAACATTCTCCTGTTGGCACGATTGAAACCGCAGTTCTGCTTACGTACGCGTGGCACCCTGACTAAGTCTTGATAGAAACAGTTACTTCGAACACTGGTCGTTCGCAAACGAAAATCAGACGCTCAAACGTTTTTGGGCTGCAGTGAATATCCTAGATGTCGTTTTATGAAATCGTTGGACTAGCACCCTATCCCATGAACTTGATCGCCCCGATTCTAATTGGCTTAGTTGCTGCCGAGCACCTGTACATCCTGTGGATGGAAATGTTTGCTTGGACGACCAAGGGTCCCAAAGTCTTTAACAACCTCCCCAAGGATCTATTTCCACCAACCAAAGAAATGGCAGCCAACCAAGGGCTCTACAACGGGTTCCTGGCAGCTGGATTGATCTGGTCGCTGCTGATTCAAGACGCACACTGGCACCACAACGTGGCAACCTTCTTTTTGTGCTGCGTTATCGTGGCCGGTGTTTACGGTTCTGTGACCATCACCCGAAAAATCTTCTTCGTACAAGCCTTGCCGGCGATCGTGGCGATTGTCGTTTTGAAATTGGTTTAGCCAACGTAACATTGACAAGGCTTTGGTCAGTTAGGGGTGCCATGTTTACGCGATCAAAAATGGTTTAATTCTAGAAAGCCGCTCAAAAAATCATGCTCACGGGACTTTTCCAAAAACATATCGGACGCGTAAGCATGCCAACACTAAGTAGATACTCTTGCCCTCAAAGCCGTGAAGCATGGCACCCACTAACCTACTCGAACACCTGAAATACTTGGCCGAGCCAATAAAACCCTAGAAGGACCATAAAACAAACCGACATTACACTTTCACATCTATCTCAAAACCTTCGCGTTGCTTACGAGAGACCATTGCGTTGGCTTGGTCGTCGCCGGGGAAGGTTTCGTTTTTTGGATCCCAGTTAACTTTACGCCCCAGCCGAAGTGAAATATTCGCCAAGTGGCACAGACTGATTGAACGGTGATGCGAGAACACGTCGCTAATTGGCTGACCGCCGTTTTTAATACAATCCACAAAATTGCCCATGTGACTACCCGGCTTTTTGTCCTTACATAGCTGGTTGACTTTGTCTTGGAGCCATTGCGGTCCTTCGCCGCCAGTGCCCTCGCTACCAGCTGGCTGTCCGACTTTATGAGCCACCCCTAAGTCTTCGGCTGGCTTGCCGCTCAACCCGCGACGGTTCACTCGGATCTTACCCTTGTCACCTTTAATAATCAGCTCGTTGTTCCCAGAGAAAATCCGAGCCTTATGGCCGCCTTCGAATTCGCAAGCCAGATCGAACTGGCTTGGTACGTTGAATCCGTTTGCGATCTGTGGGATTTTAACTTTGGCATTGGATACGATCGAGGTCGGCCCTGACTGGTCCATCCCCATCGCCCACATCGCGATGTCGCCGTGATGAGCTCCCCAATCAGTGACTTGCCCGCCCGCGTATTCATACCACCAGCGAAAATCAAAGTCCGCTCGCTGAGGACAATAAGGAACCTCCGGTGCTTGCCCCAGCCACATGTTCCAGTCAATGTAGTCCGGACAGGGCGTGTTTTTGAACGGGCCACCCGTCTGAGCAGTCTCGATACTGATCAAACAATCCAACTTGTCACCCAGCATTCCACTCTGAGCAATCGCGACGGCTTTTAAAAACACTTGCTCGAACTCACTGCGTTGCTGAGTCCCGATTTGAAACACTCGATCTGATTCTTTCGCGACCGCGCAAGCCTGCTGTCCCTCGCGAATCGTCAACGAAAGTGGCTTTTCGCAGTAGACGTGCTTCCCTGCCCGTAAGGCGTCGATAGCGATTTTGACATGCCAATGATCGGGCGTACCGATGGTGACCGCATCAATATCATCTCGTGCCAAAAGTTCGCGGTAGTCCGTGTAGACTTTGC
>CAZKTR010000485.1:0-2922 GCA_964555525.1 uncultured Pirellulaceae bacterium | reverse complement strand
CAGACCACTACACCGCAAAATACCACTTCCCAGGCGATTTCCCCCAGAAACGTTTCAACCTCGAACGTCGCGTCTAACCATGATCGCGCCGATTCCAACAATGCTAAAACGGGCATTCGTTCACTAGCAATGCTATTGATGATGTTTGCACTCGTCGGTTTGGTCATCATTGCCTTCTATTTTCTACGTTCACGCAGCACACTATCGGTCGGCAATTCAGCTTTAGTAGGAAACTACCTACCAGTAAACGTAAAAGCCGAAGGAGAAATCGTAGATCTTCTGGTAGCCGAGGGCGACGTGGTTAAAGAAGGCGATCTTTTAATGCGTTTGAAAAACCCAGCGATGCAAATGGAGCATGAACAATGCGTCGCTAAGCTCGACACAGCAAAGTCCAAGGTCGCAGCTCTACGAAAGCAGTTGAAAAACGCGGAAAAAAGAATCGCAATCGCCGGTAAGAAACTAGCACTTGACCTTGTTGTCGCCAAATCAGAAATGGAATCAGCCGTTAAGCTCCATGAAGTTGCAAAAATCAATTTTGAACGCCTGAAGCCAGCTCTAAGAAGCGGCGCAATCACCGAATCAGAATTTGAAGTGGTGCATCAAGAACTCTTGGCGGCCGAAGCAAACATGGTAACAACACAAAATGTTGCCAAACAAATTAAGTTTGCACAGGAATCCATGAAAGACAACGTGTTGATTCTAGGCGACCGATTCGATGACGAAATTGGTCGGTTGACCGCTGAACTTGAAATTGCTGAAGCCGAACAAAAAGAAATGCGAATGGCTGTTAACGTTGCAAACGAACAGTTTGAAAACTTAAACGTTAGGGCTCCCCGAGACGGAACCGTGTACGTGACGTACCGCCAAGTAGGTGAGTACGTAAAGATTGCCGACCAAACCATTGGGCTGAGCTTCGAAGGTAAAGTCTGGGCCGCAGGCCAAGTCAGTGCCAGCCAATCACGACGAGTCCGGCCTGGTCAACCAGTTAAGGTAACTGCACCATCGCTAGGCAAAACTTTTGAAGGCGTCGTGTCAGCAGTTGGCCATCGGGCAATGCATTCACCGGGTCACTACACGGCTGATTTCCGTGGTGAAACTGCGACTGACGTTCCAGTCAAAGTGATCATCCAAGACTTACCCGAAAATGTTCCGTCTGGAATTCGTTTGGAAATGGCGATCAACATTGGCTTTGGCGTCGATTGGTTGGATCGCACAATGGGCTACTCGCTTCGTTCTTTCTCCGACGGTCAGCCGATCGACAAAAAAATGAAAAATGAAGACCCGTCAGAGAAATCGGACATTGAAGTCATTGGCGAAGTAATCGCCGACTTGTAAGCCGCCAGTCTACGACTAGTCGACCGCGTCTGATGCTCTCTCTTAAACCTGTTTGTTGCTGCCACACAATTTCACGATTTCAATCATGAACAATAGCCTTCGTTACGACGTATCACTGGGTATGCGATTACTTCGTGCGCTTCCAGTAATTGCTTTTTACTTTGCAATCGCGTTTTGCATCTTCATCTTCCTCCCCGAAAAAGCTGGTGATATCTCCCTGCAATCAATTGTAGTTTTGGGGTTTATCGGGATGTGGCGGTACCTCTGGTTGGTTACTCATTGCATTCGCGCGGGTTTGTATGAATACCTCGTCTATCCCAAGATGCGACACCAAGCATCCCAACTGCCAGACGAAGAAAAGTACCCGCCGCAGATGTTCTTTTTAATTCCGACCTACAAAGAACGCCCTCAAGTCACCCGGAGCATGCTGAACTCAGTGATCACTGAATCGGCACAAATTCCATCGGCTGTAACCGTAATCGTCAACGCCGGAGCAGAGGACGAAGACGAGCTATTCCGACAAGTCCACGCAGCACACCCACAACGCGACAGTGTTAACTTAGAGTTCATTCGCCAAGAAGGCGGAAAACGCCAAGGCATGGCGGACTGCCTGTACGCACTCTCGCAACGCGAAATCAACGACACTGATGTCATCGCGTTAATGGACGGCGACACCGTCTTAGGCGCCGGCATTTTAGAAAAGTGCTTACCACTATTTGCAATCAGAAAAACAGTCGATGCGATCACCACCGATAACATCGCCGTGACCGAAGGCAACTGGCTGTATAGAAAATGGTACACGTTGCGCTTCTCCATGCGTCACCGCTACATGAAGTCGCTATCACTCTCAAAGCAACTCCAAGTTCTAACGGGTCGTTTTTCACTATTTCGCGCCAGCGAGTGCATCAAGCCAGCATTCATTGCATCCCTAGAAAACGATCGCATCAAACATTGGCTTCACGGTGAAATTCAGTTCGTTACCGGCGACGACAAAAGCACTTGGTACACGCTGCTTAAAAAAGGTAGCGAAATGCTCTACGTTCCCGACGCCATCATCTACTGCATGGAAGACTCTGGGCCACAACCAGTCCGAACCAGCATCAAAAAAATGCATCGCTGGTTTGGCAACATGTTGCGTAATAACGGTCGAGCAATCACGTTGGGAATGGCATCGCAAAAGCCATTTGTCTGGTGGTGCCACGTTGACCAACGACTTTCCATGTTCACCGGTCTGCTCGGTCCTTTGAGTGCATTATGGGCCTGCATCTGGCTCAGTCCTTACTACTTGTTGATCTATGCGATTTTGGTACTGCTGGTCCGATCACTCTACATTCTGATCCTGACTTTCGAAGGACACCGTCTGTCATTAGTCGACATTCCAATGTTGCTATACACTCAATGGGTTGGCAGCGTGGTAAAAATCTACACGCTGTTTCATCTACATCAACAAAAATGGGATTCACACCGAACCGACATGGATTCCGATGGAGACAAAGAGTCTTTCACCGACTACATCATCCCAAAAATGGAAATGGCACTCTCCTACGCAGCGCTAATGGTTTTCATTATCTGCATGGTGGGCACCAA
>CAZKTR010000484.1:0-2931 GCA_964555525.1 uncultured Pirellulaceae bacterium | reverse complement strand
GCGGCGTTGGTTTGGCCAACGTGCATACTTGGCATTGGGACGGACTGTGGCTGAGTTTCGATGCGGACAAAGCTATTACTGGCTCGGTACTTACTGGCTTCCGCTCGTTCAACTCCCTCGGCAGTAATTGACAAACCACCATCTTCTTCGCGCTTGATCCAGCCTTTTTCGCGGAAGAACCACAGGTGGAAGTTGAGTATTTCAGGTGATAGGTCCATTTCGTTTTCGACCGTGACCGTACCAATCCCGGGACTGCCATTGGCCTGGCGACGACGCATATAAAACAAGTGCAACAGTTGATTGCGAATCTCAGCGTCCGGGCCGGCTTGCTGAGCATGCTCGACAAGCACTTTGTTGTCTTGTTTTTCTTGTTGCAGCTGGGCATCGTAGGCCGCACGCGAGGTCGGGTCGCGTAGTACTTCAAAAGCTTTGACGAGGCTGCTGAACTTGTCCTTGTCACCACCGCTATCTGGGTGAAACTTGGTCGCCAAATATCGAAACATCCGCTCGATCGTGTCCTGATTGGCATTTGCACTTAATTCAAGAAGTTCGTAGTAGCTCTTGGCAGTTTTGGACATCGTCTAAATCTCTTGGGCAGAAAGTAAATGTGTTTTCTGAAACTCACCAAAGCAAAGACGATACCAATTGACGATTTAGGCAAAAACCTTGGGAAAAACCGTGTGTAAAAAACCGATGTTGATTTTTATCAACATCATTCGTTGCATATTCGACTCATGTTGGGTAGACGAAACATTTGCCTTGCGACATGATGGATAATCAACTTGCCTTCTCGAACAACTTTGGAACGGCCTTGTTTTGCGATCGCAACGAACGGTTGATTTGAACCAAGGTGCGGCCCAGCAAGTCCCCTGAACTCTGGCGAGCCCAGTTACGACGCCATCCATTTATAGCTGCCTAAATGCGGGGCTATTGAGGACTCAGCCTAAAGGCAGACGAACATTGCCGGACGCTTGGGTTGATGAGACATTAAGCTTGCTAATGAGTTTGTCGGTTCGGTGTTTACTGGCTAACGCTGCCGCCATCGCCTTATGGCTCGTCGTTAAACTGCACAAAAAAACTCGAATGCCAAAAACCAGCATTCGAGGCTCAATCTTACTTAAGAGTGCAGATTGTATCTTAAAAATCAGGGAGAACACCACCGTCGTTGCGTGAGAATAACTGTTGGTAAGTAGACCGTGGTTGGGTCAGAAAGTTTGACTCGGTAGCTCGAACAGTGTGGTCAATGCTATTCGAAATGAAGTGTGTTGAACCATCGCAGTAGGCAAAAACAGAACCGCCAGTGTGATTACTGGCAAACGAGTTTCTTAGGATGGTGTCTGATGAAGTTAGCGGATCGGGGTTGAATTCTCCATGCCCTGTACGCACTTGGCAGAGTGTTCGTGCTGCGCCTATACCGCTGGTTTGAGTTGAAGAATACATGGCAGGGTCCCAAATAAACTGCTTATTTAATAAATTGCCGAAACTCAGAGTCTCTCCACAGAAAAAAGTATTGGAAGTGCCGTCGGTGATAGCGCCAAGCTCTAATCCAGGATATCGGGTGTTAGACCTGTCAGCTTGGTCTATACCTGCACGCAGCAAAATTCCGTCCGAGAATGTTTCTGTTGTAATAAATGCCCATTCAATGCTGCCTCCATTGCCGACGTAACTAGACATCGTCATATCAACGACAAGCCCGCTGTAGAAAGAGTCATTGAGCGAGGGGTCTGATGGGCAGGTGAAGGAAGGTGGGACGGTTGCAAGAAATGGAACGTTAACTGGATCTGAAACATTAAGCGAAAAATTTAAACCATCAGCAACATTGCCTTGCTCCATAAACGGAAGAATTTTCGCCCGCCAGCCCCAGCCTCTACTGTCGGGGTCACTGTTGCGACGAATATTAACTGCCCCCTGAAACGAAATGTGTTCCACTCCGGCCGGCAATCTCATCTGTGCGCTTTCAAAATTCAGTGCTGCAAGAGGTAGCTGACGCACCTGGTTCATGCACTCTGCTCGCCGCGCTGCCTCTCGGACGGCTTGGACTGCTGGCAACAACATTCCAATCAAAATTCCAATGATGGCAATAACCACCAACAGCTCTACTAAGGTAAAGCCACTAGAGGCTTCCCTTCTAAAATGTCTCGCTGAACGATCCATTTACATTCTCCTAAAAAAAGAAAACAAAAATAATATTTATTACCTCAAAAGTTTCGTAATTATTTGTAAGTGCTTATTAAAACTTGAATTGGCTTTAGACTTTTCGGCGTTCGAACTATTGCGCTCAACAGCATTTGCGATGTCGTCAAAAGCCGCTTGTAGGTCTTCAATCTTTTTGCTTATCTTGTCTTTGCGATCTGACGGCAACTCGGATCCCGATATCGATTCAGGCAAGCTTGCAACGATCACTCTGATTCGCTCGGAGCATTCTTTAAGTGATTCGTTTCCAGCATCTTCTTGGATGCAAAATCTGAATTCTTCGGATTCAGTTGTCGCATCCTTCACAAGCTCAGGAAGAGTTCGAGAAGTCTGCGCAGCATTGTTGTCCGTAGACGTTTTACAGCCAATGAATAGAGCTAATAATCCGACTGAGATCGCAAGTTGAATTTTCGACTTCATTCGATCCCTAGGATTAGTTATTTTAAAATTGGCACAGTACTTTTGCCTAAGGCAACAGAACAAATGAATCAATATTATTTATGTTTTAACACCAAAGTGCAAGTCCATTTTTTTACAGCCGGCGACGAATCTTCAAGATTGTGCGTTTAATAATGTCTATTGCGCTGCAGAATGGGCTAGGTCAAATTAAGGGAGTGAAGACGCCTGTTACGTAAACTAGTTAGTTTTGCAGGTATTTGAATAACGCCGCTCGTTGCTGCTCTGTCATGGGGTCCAGCAAGCCATCAGGCATCAATGACAACTGAGTCTGTTTGATCT
>CAZKTR010000483.1:0-2943 GCA_964555525.1 uncultured Pirellulaceae bacterium | reverse complement strand
GAGATGTTGGATTCCGCGTTGAATATCGTTTGGGCAACGAGTAGTCTTATGGCACTACCATGTGTGATTGTTTTGCTGGTGGGGTGTCTGTCGGATTTGTTTGCATCGAGTAAGCATGAAATATGCGTATCAAGTTTTGTCGGTGGTGTTGTGCCTGTTCGTGTTGCTGGCGGTTAATATCTCTCTTAATAGTGGTGACTCTTGGCTTGCTAAAATCGGCAACGGGCTGGCGTTTTCTGAGTTTTCCCGATTAGCCTTATTCGCCATGATTGGGCTGTTATTGGTTTTTTTAGATCGCCCAATCGTCAAAAATTGGGAAGTTTTGCCATTGAAGATCATCAATTGGGGCATGATGGCTGCAACGGTGGTCGTGTTTGGTTATATCTTTGTTCAGTCGGATGCCAAATTTTCTGAGTTTTGGGTCAACGGTGAATTGCTGGGAAATCGCGCCGGTAACGAAGCTTGGTTCGATTTTGTGATTGCTGGGATTGGGATCGGATTGATCTTGGAAGGTACTCGGCGAGCGATTGGCTGGACGTTGCCGATTTTGTGCTGCCTGTTTGCCGCTTATGCGATGTTCGGGCCCAGCATGCCCGCTTGGTGTTTTCCGCACGCGGGCAAATCTTGGGAACAGTTCGTAGGAACCACGTTTTTGCAGGGCGGGGTATTTGGGATCGCGCTAAAAGTGATGTTCACGTACGTGTTCCTGTTCGTGCTCTTTGGAACTCTATTGGAGCAAACGGGAGCAACTGCCTATGTGATTAACTTTGCCAAACGGTTGTTTCGTAATAGCACCGGCGGTCCAGCCAAGATTGCGGTGCTCAGCAGCGGCCTGATGGGCTCGTTGTCTGGCAGTGCGGTGGCCAATACCGCTGCGACGGGAACGTTTACGATTCCGTTGATGAAGTCGTCCGGGTTCGATGCCGATACCGCCGGTGGTGTCGAAGCGGCCGCAAGTTCCGGCGGTGCGTTGGCTCCACCGGTCATGGGAGCCGGAGCGTACATGATGTTGGAGATGATCCAGCCTTCGGTGACCTACTCGCAAATTATGCAAGCGGCTTTGATTCCGGCGGTGTTGTATTACTTTGCGTTGATGTTGACGGTTCACTTTCATGCCAAACGTGTTCAGTTCAAGAAAGGGACTGGCAAAGAGAAAGAGAGTGATGGTGGAGTTGAAGCGGAATTGAGTGAGTTAAGTGCGGCCGGGAAAAAAGACGAGAAGGCAGAGGCCCTTAAAGAGCAAACGTCTGAGCGAATCGCCAACCCATATCAGTCACCCGCTAAGACGGCTGTGCCCATCGATACTGCGATTCCTAGCCAAACGGAGGCGGCAGATCTGGAGACTCGGTTCGATAACGTCTCGGTCTATCAAGGTATTTTGTTCTTTGGGTCGTTCGTTGTTTTGATCGCGACGTTGTTGCAAGGGTTTACGCCTTTTCGAGCGGTGAGTGTTAGTTTGGCGGTGATGTTGGTGGCCAGTTTCTTGCACGGGAGTACTCGGCTGAATCCGACGAAATTATTGGCTGCTTGTACCGGGGCAGCTAAAGGTGGCATGGCTTTGGTGGTCGCGGCGGCTTGTGTGGGGATCATTTTGGGTGTGGTTTCGGTGACGCCGTTGAGTTCGGCGTTGCCGATGACGATTCAGTCTTATGCCGGAGATGGTGCGATTCTTGCGCTGCTGATGTTAATGTTTTCGACGATCATTCTGGGGATGGGATTGCCGTCGGCGGTTTGTTATCTGTTGATGGCGAACTTAGTCGGCGAAGTGCTGACTACGTTAGAGACTCCGCCTTTGGCCGCTCATTTGTTTATTTTTTACTTTGGGATGATGTCGATGGTAACGCCACCGGTGGCTTTAGCGGCTTATGCGGCGGCGGCGATATCGGGTGGGAATGTGTTGAAGACCGCCTTTGAGGCGTTTAGGTTTTCGCTGGTCGGGTTCGCGTTGCCGTTCGCCTTCGTATTCAAGCCGGAGTTACTGATGTTGACGGTTGATAATCAGCCAGCGGGTTGGCTGGCGATCGCCGTGACGGTTGCCTGTACTGTGGTGGCCACGACGGGGATGGCCGTTGCTGTGGCTGGCTATTTTGTTCGTCAAATTGGCTTCTGGCAGCGAGCGATGTTGTTGGTGCTGAGCTTGCTGGTGTTCTTTACTCGCAACTCCGAAATGCAGTGGTGGGTGCAAATTGGGGCAGTAGGTTTGATTGTCGCTTGGTTGCTGTTTGAAATCGTGCGAGGAAGAGGTAATACAGACCAGAAGTTAGTTCCTTGCTAACGCTGTTTTTGTGAGCCGCTCGCGCTAGCGTTGGGCCTTAACAGACTGTCGCTTAACTCAGCAACACCCGACCAAAAATGACCGCAGGCCCGACGCTAGCGCGTTCGGCTCACATCCATCCTCTTGGTCAGTCGGTTGTGCTTCGATCCACCGTATCGCCACGGTAGCTACGCTCGCCAGAGCGTGGGTTAGTGCGCATGAAAAAACTCGCCGAAGCAAACTTCGGCGAGCTAAACATTTTATATCAACAGAGGCGTTTTCTCGGTTAGCCAAAGTTTTATCACTTTGGCTACAAGAAATCGTTCTGATTAAAAGTTATTGTTTTTCCCAACCCTCGAGCTTGGAGTTGGATTCTGCGAGTTCGTTTAGTTTCGCATCGATGTCCATGTCAGCTGAAACTTTGAAAGTGACAGTGGGAGGATTACTTGAGTTGTCAGGATCAATATCAGCTGCACCGATGGATTCTAGGCTCGTGCGCACGGCAGAGACACACCCACCTCAGGTCATGCCTGGGACATTGAGGGATACAGAAGTCATTTCACCGGTTGCAGTCGACGATGTGCTGCCTTCAGAATTGCCGCTATCGGCTGGTGGTGTTGCTGGTGGAGCGGCAGGTTCGCCGCAGCCAATGATGCCGACGATCATGGCGAGCGCCAGGCAAGAAAGTA
>CAZKTR010000482.1:0-2966 GCA_964555525.1 uncultured Pirellulaceae bacterium | reverse complement strand
GCGAAATGATCGAACTGGCGATCGCCGGACACGAATCATTTAAGCTTTCCAAACTTGAAATCGAGCGCGGTGGAATCAGCTACACCTCAGATACGTTAGCCGAACTAAAACAACAATACCCCGACGATGAATTGCTGCTGCTAATGGGCGACGATTCGTTGGAGAGTTTTGACCGTTGGCACGAACCACAGAAAATCTGCGAACTGGCGATTCCAGTGGTTGCTAATCGTCCCGGCTCGGGAGAGATCGATTTGTCGGTGCTCAAAAAACACGCCTCGGCTGACCGCTATCAACAAATCTGCGCAGCGACGGTAGAAAGCCCCATGATCGAAATCAGCAGCACCAACATTCGCTCTCGATCTACCGCCGCCCAAAGCACCCGTTACCTACTACCTCGTGGTGTTGAGCGATACATCGAATCCCACTCGGTTTATACGGCCAAAGCCAAGAAGTAGGTTCTTCCGGGAATCTAGTGGCAGAGCTGCAGCCCCATACAAGCTCGACGCGCGAGCGAGTGCATCGTTCAATTTAGTGCAAATGCACTTGCTTGCGCCGCGAGCTTGTATTTTAGGTGTTTTCATTAAGCAACGAGGGACTGTCGGGTATTCAAGCCTGAAGTTTCTACTGGAAACTTGCCAATACAAGCCACTGAAAAACGGGAAGAACCTAGAATAGTAACACCTCAAAAGCACACGGCACATAAACGTTGAAAGAACACCATGCCTTCTGGCAAGCCACGCATTGCAATCACCATGGGAGACCCGGCAGGCGTCGGGCCGGAACTCTGCTGCCAACTGCTAAAGGATCCAGCCGTTTTAGCAGCATGTATTCCGATCGTTTTTGGAAACGCACAAATTTTGAAAATGGCAGCCGAACGCTGTGGTTACTCGTTTGATGCACAAACAATCGACGCGAAAAAAACAGCAGCCTTATCGGACACCCAAACTCCGGCCGTATTTGATTTAGGCGGAACCGATATCGAAAACTTCGAACCCGGCGTGATCAGCCAAGCAACGGGCGCCGATTCGTTCGCGTTCATCCAAGCGGCCATCGACGCCGCTCGCGCCGGGCATGTCGCTGGCGTTGCGACTGGACCGATCAACAAAGCCGCTTGGAAGCTGGCCGGCATCAATTTCCCCGGCCACACGGAACTGTTCGCCGAGCGTTTTGAGACCGAAGAGTTTTGCATGATGATGACGTCGCCGGCGTTTAGTTGCTCGCTGGTCACGACACACATCGGGTACCACGAGGTACCGCAAGTGCTGACAGCAGATTTGATCCACGAGGTGATTGAGCTAACTCATTCGGCACTCGAGCGAATCGTTGGCCGAAAACCGAAACTAGTTGTGTTGGGTTTGAACCCTCACGCTGGAGAAGACGGTTTATTTGGGAACAACGAAGAAGAAAAACTCATCGCACCAGCGATCAAACGCGCCGTTGCAGCCGGGATCGATATCGAAGGACCGATTCCGCCAGACACTGGATTCTTGCCGTGGCGACGAGAACAAACTGACGGGTACGTTTGCATGTACCACGACCAAGGTTTGATTCCCTTCAAAGCATTCAACTTTGACAGTGGTGTGAACATCACGTTGGGATTGCCGATGGTCCGCACCAGCGTCGACCACGGCACAGCACTCGATATCGCTTGGGAAGGCAAAGCAGATGTTTCGAGTTTTATATCAGCGGTTAAGCTTGCCGCGCGCCTGAGTACGAACGTCTAGTTGAAAGCTTCCTTCTCCCCGAACTAGAATCAAACTCACTCCGAATTTTTGGGAGAGGAGGTGAGGGGCTTTTGATGTTCAACTTCTAAAGATCTCATCTTTGAGCTCTGCCGAAAACGATAGCTTTCTTCTATCGGAAAATTCGAATGTACCACGATGTCACCGCATCCAGCTCGCTACGAATTTACTGGGAAGAGCGGCCTGATCTGCTTTAGTATTTTTGATTGCAACGCGTGGTACACGAGTAAGGAGAGGAGGCTTTCTGGTTGGCGTTCTAATTCAATTCCAGCCATTCATTTTCAGCGGCTGCCAAATCAGCCGCAATCGCTTCGATCTTTTCGTGCAACTCAAGCGCCTCGGTAGCATCGGTTGTCTCGGTCATCTTGGCAGTAAGCGCCTTCTTTTCATCATCCAAACTAGCGATCTTACGTTCGATCGCTTTGATCTTCTTGCGCAACGCACGTTGATCGTTCTGGCTGACCTTGCCGGGTTTCTTGTCATTGTTCTTAGGACTTTTTTGGCTGCTCGTACTACGATCGCCTTGTTCGATCTCTTGATTGATCGACAGTAAATAGGCGTCGTAGTTGTTCATGTAATCCCGCGCCGTACCGTCTCGTACTTCGATCACCGTCGTCGCGACTCGACCCATGAAGTGCCGATCGTGGCTGGTGAAAATTACAGTTCCCTTGTAAATCAACAATGCTTCGGCCAGCGCCTCAACGGTTTCAACATCCAAGTGGTTGCCCGGTTCGTCCAAAACCAACACGTTGTAGTCACCCAACAACAAACCCGCCATGCACAACCGAGCACGCTCGCCACCGGACAGGACTTTGACCTTTTTGTGAACGTGATCGTCGCGGAACAACAGCGAACCCGCCACCGCCAAAACCTGCTGGTCGGTCGTGCCAGACATCGCTTGGTATTCAAGGTACTCCAGAACCGTATCGGTTGGGTCCAGCGACGTGTAGACATGCTGCGCGTAGGTGCCGATCTTGATGTTGTGGCCCCAACGAAGCGTGCCACCTTTGGGATCTAGTGAACCGACGAGCGTTCGCAGCAGCGTCGTTTTGCCTTGCCCGTTGTCACCCACGATCGCGGCGCGCTGTTGGTGTTCGATCTCTAGATTGATGTCGTTGGCCACTTCATGGTCAGGGTAACCGATGGCTAAGCCTTCACAGCGAACCGCGGTACCCTGCTTCGGTTCAACGATCGGGGCTTGGATGTAAGCGGTGGCTTGTTGAG
>CAZKTR010000481.1:0-2976 GCA_964555525.1 uncultured Pirellulaceae bacterium | reverse complement strand
CGACTTGGATCCATGGCTGGACAAGCTTGCCAAAGGCGAACCGGTCGAAGCGTAGATTGTTAGGCTGGAGTGCTGTGGTTTGTAGTCCCCGCCTTTAGGCGGACAGCCTGAGCCGCAGGGCGATAGCCCACGGTTATTGGGTGTAAGAACCTTATTGGGTGTAAGAACCGTGGGCTATCGCCCGGCGGCTCAACCCAAATTTAGCCCTGCGGACTAATCAACAAGGTTGAACCCCGGTTCGTTGCCGTCGCGAGAGGACCTTGCCAAGAGTTCTTTTTTGGAAGTGTTATCAGACAAGAAGTGCACTGAACCATCGCAATACAGAGCATTAGCACCGCCGGGGTGTTCTGAGAAAATCAGTTCATCGTTCCAAGACGTCTTGGCTTTTTTACCATTCACTTTACCTTGCACGTGGGTGATGTTCTTGCCTGATACCCAAGCGCCGTTTGGATCGTCATCTTCGGCTTCGGTGCCGCGACCGGTGCACTCGGCAACCATCATTGTGTTGCTACTTCCATCGGTGATCAAGCCGAAGGTCACCGGCGTTGGAACGAGCAACGTGTCAAAGTTCGGCAAGCCTTTGGTGCCGGTTAGAATGCCGTGTTGACGTTCGTAATCCTCGCCCGTGAAAGGATTCTCTTCACCGGACGAAGGACCGGCCAACCCCATGTAGTCGATGCAACCTAGATCGGCGCCGGCAGTGCCACCAAAATTGACGATCACGTCCCCTTGTCGGTCACTGTCTCGCTGGGCCGTGCTGGGGCAGAGGTAAGCCGGAATGGTTTCGCCAGCAAAGTTAATATTTGGGGAGCTTAGATAAGGCTGCGAAAAGTCCATGCCAGTGAAGATATTGTTGGCTTCGATGTGGGGCAGGATCTGAGACGACCAGCTGTAATCAAGCCGGTTCGAATCACCAACGGGGGCTGTCCAAGATTGACCGGCAGGGAATTTTTGGTGAGCCGACTCGTAGTTCAAGATTGCTACGCCAATTTGTTTACAGTTGTTTTGACATGTCGATCGGCGTGCAGCTTCGCGAACCATTTGAACTGCCGGCAAGAGCATACCGATCAAGATTCCAATGATTGCAATCACAACCAATAACTCAACTAGAGTAAACGCGTGCCGCCGGAAAATAAGATTGCGAGACATGGAGATTCCAAGAGAAGAGAAGTGGAGTCATTAAGACCTCTTAATGATAACATCAAAAATGGCATAATAAAGCTCGGATTTCTTTGTCCGCTATGGATGAATTGTTTTGCGATAACAAAGCAGCAAGTTAAATCTGCAGCTTTTGCCGCTTTTTTATGTTGAATGCATTGCCGGACCCATGCTAAAGGTGTTGGCAGACTTAAAGGGGTGCGGCAAATTCTATGTGAGGCCGCATGGTAGCGCTTGCTGTAGTCGATCTTTTAGCCCTCGTTACTGGCAGCAATTTCTTCTTGGTGGAGGAACGCTCGTGCTTTGGATTGCCGAATATCGATTAGCGAAGTGCCATTTTGAAAGTCGATTTGCTTGATCTCGACACGATCAGCGCGAATTCCAGTTCGCTGGTAGAGGTCTTCGTAAAGCTCTTTGACGTTTTCGGGACGTAACAGATCGAGCTTGTCGTAGACGACTTCGCTTCGAGTGAGCTTGACCTTAACGACGGTCGGTCCGAGGAATCGTTCCATAAATAAACAAGCCCCGAAAACGACGGCGTTGGTGAATACCAATTCGACGTAAGAAGTCTTCCGGTTGGATAGCGAGTTGATGACTGCTAAACCAATGACCACGAACAGATAGGTCATGTCTTTGACGTCGATTTGGTCGGTTCGATAGCGAATGATGGCGAATATGGCAAACAACCCCAGTGCCATCCCCAGTTCTAGTTCGAGCTTTTTGAGGGTAAAGCAGATGAAGAACACTACGATGTTCATGATCAAAAAGTTGAAAATGTAACGTTGGTTTTTTTTATTGTTGAACGAGTAAGCAACCCCGACGACTAGTGATAGGAAAAACAAATTGAATGTAAAACGAACGATCATTTTGTAGATATCGTCGTCCCACAACGGCACGCCCAAGAAGGAGACTTCTTCCGCCATTTCCATTTTGGTCGGGGCGGCAGCTGCCACGGTGCCAATTTCGTCCGCCCAAACGCTAGGGTTACTGACAAAAAAGTTGAGCCAGAAAAACACTAGCAAAGTGAACAACAAACATTTGTTTTTAGAGAGTAGGTTTTCTTGAACCTTGCTGTCACTTGAGGCAAGTCGCTGAAGTTGTCGAATCATTAATTTCTCTACAATCCAGTCAATGCTCTGAATTTCGTTTTTTAGTTCGTGGATGCATTTTGCTTCCCCATACTGCTGGCGTCAAGAAGTTATACATGTCTGAGCCAGAAAGGGCACTCTAAAGTTGCTATCGTCGTCGCAACCACCACAGGTGGTCGTACTAGCTCCCCTCAATGGAATGTGTCGAGGTATAGGTTTTCAACTTTTTTACGAGCCCAGTCGGTTTTGCGTAAGAACTTTAATGACGATTTGATCGAGGGATTGTTATGGAAGCAATTGATGTTGATGTGATGGCTGAGCTGCTCCCAGCCGTAGTGTTCGACTAGCTCGGTGACGATTGTTTGCAAGGTGATTCCGTGCAGTGGGTTGTTAGGCTGTTCTTGTGGCATCGTAGGGGCAGTTGGGGTGGAATTGGCAGTTGAGGTCGCGCTAGCCACGGTTTTATCTCCCATAATGGTGGCTAGGGCCAAAGCGGCTCGCGTTGATATTTTTAATTTGAATAAAACGACAAGCTTGTCAGACTTCGGGACGTTTTACCCAAGTCCTGAATTCTGGCGAGTCCAGCTACAACGGTTAGAACGATTACTGTTTCTTGCAACGTTGGGCCGTTTGGAGTGTTTCGGGCGTTCTTTTGAAGTGCCACATGTTAAGTTTCATTTAATTATAATCAGGATAGAGCAGAGCGGGCAGGCCAGTGCTTGATTCGCGA
>CAZKTR010000480.1:0-2982 GCA_964555525.1 uncultured Pirellulaceae bacterium | reverse complement strand
GTCGATGGAAAGTTGGTCGTGAGCTACGACAAATACACCGAAGCCGACTCGATGTCGGTTACCGATCCAAAGAAGCCAGCATTCAACAAGTATGGACACCTGTTTTATAAAGACACGTTTTCGCACTATGTTTTGCGAGTTGAATACCGATTTGTGGGCGAGCAAATCAAAAACGGGCCCAATTGGGCCATTCGAAACAATGGTTTGATGATTCATGGCCAGGACCCAGCGCTGATGGAAAAGAACCAAATGTTTCCGGCTTCTATTGAAGTGCAATTACTCGGCGGAAGAGGCCCAGAAGGGAAACCTAAGCCAACGATGAACCTGTGCACCCCTGGAACCAACGTGGTGATTGACGGAAAGCTGTTTAAGCCACATTGCACTAGCAGCACGGCTGCAATCTACGAGGGCGACCAATGGGTGACCGTCGAAGTGGAAGTCTTAGGTAGCAAGGTTATCAGGCACCGAGTCGAAGGTCGGACCGTGCTAGAGTACAACCAACCTCAATTGGATCCTAACGACCGGGGCGGGTTTCCAATGTCTAAGCTCGTCAAGGACGGGAAGTTGCTACTGGAAGAGGGCACGATTTCGATCCAATCCGAAAGTCATCCGACGGAGTTTCGCAAAATTGAACTCCGAGTCCTCCAGCCGTAGTTTTGGGCTGGTGTGCTTGGCGCAGCCCAATGAAAACTTTAGCTCCCATCTTCCTGCATTTGAGTGGGTTATTACCGCGTTGCCGCCAAATCAATCTCTCTCCCAATTTATAGAGAACTGAGCTGGAATAGGGACTGATTCACATCGTGCACAATTTGAAAGCCACCTACGAGCCCAAGAGTGTACTGGGCCTGCCAAAAGTCAGTGAATTCGTGTACCATGCGGTCACCATCTATTATTGCCAATTCTCATTTCCGCCCATTCTATGACCCGGTTTATCACGCACTTCGAGAGTGCAATCGACCCCTCTGTTTCTTTGCCGGCTGACTGCGAACAAACGATGCACGAAAATCGCCCTCTCTGGTCGCGCTACGACCTAGACGGTGTTCGCCAATCGATGACCAAGGATGCTCTGAAACAACGCCCGCAAGACATGTGGCGTTACCGAGAATTACTACCCATCGGCGACGAGATCGAACCGGTGTCGCTGAACAAATCAATGAGCCCAGTGATTGAGTGCCCGCGGTTTGCTGCCCAACGCGGCCTACAAAACGTATGGGTCAAAGACGAGGGCCAACTGCCAACCTGTAGTTTCAAATGTCGCGGCATGTCACTGGCCACCACCATGGCTCGGCATTTTGGTCGGACACGGATCGCGATGGCCAGCAACGGTAATGCCGGCGGAGCGATGGGAATATACGCGGCTCGAGCGGGAATGGAGTCAGTTTGCTTCATGCCTCATGATACGCCAATCACCAATCAAACTGAATGTTATTACAGCGGCGCGAAGTTGTTTGTCACCAACGGGCTGATCGATCAAAGCGGTAAGCGAATTCGTGAGGGCCACGATCGTGGACTCTGGTATGACATTTCAACGCTAAAAGAACCCTATCGCCTAGAAGGCAAAAAAACGATGGGGCTGGAACTGGCTGAGCAGTTCGAATGGAAGCTACCCGACGTCATTTTGTATCCGACTGGTGGTGGTACTGCATTGATCGCGATGTGGAAAGCCTTCAAAGAGTTACGCGAAATGGGGTTTCTAGAATCCGACATCATGCCGCGAATGTACGCCGTGCAGACAGACGGTTGTTGCCCAATGGTGACTGCATTTGAAAACGGTCAGCGATTTGCGACTCGCCACGAAAACGCTCAAACGATTGCTTCGGGAATGCGAGTGCCGTCGGCTTTGGGCGACTTCATGGTGTTAGACACCGTACGTGAAAGTGGCGGTGAAGCTGTGGCTGTCGAGGAAGGGCGTTTGATCCAATGGCAGCGAGAGATTGCCGCTGCTGAAGGGCTAATGATTTGTCCAGAAGCCGCGACCTGCGTAGGAGCTCTGCAAAAGCTGACCGACGAGGGTAAGATCTTACCTGCCGAACGCATCGTTATTTTTAACACCGCCGCCGGTCAAAAGTACTTTGGCCAGATGAAAAAGCCTTTGAATGTGCCTTCGATCGATTTGACGCAACCAACAGACTGGGATGAATTCGAAGCTAAGTATTTAAGTCGATTTGCCGGAAGCGAGCTAAACGGAAAAATCCTCGGTTAAGAAATCCAAGGATAAATCAGTTTGCATTAGGCGAGTCTCTGTATACGGTGACACGTCGCGTAAGCGAGGATTTTCACTGTTCCTCACTTACCCGTCAGGTCACCAATACACTCAGTTTCAAAAACTGATTTACCCCCGCTAGGAAATCCATTTGCCTCCGTTTTAAACCTGCGTAGAATATCGCTTCGCTTTTCACAAGCCACATTTTTGAATCCCATCGTTTTTAACTGAAATCTACGTTTGCCGACAATGGCTGAAGACTACTACAAACTCTTGGGGGTTTCCCGGTCTGCTTCGACGGACGAAATCCAAAAAAGCTACCGCAAACAAGCACGTAAGTTCCATCCGGATTTGCATGCCGATAAAGACGAAAAAGAGAAGAAGCGAGTACTGCAAAAGTTTCAGCAGATTCAACAAGCCTACGAAACGCTTAGCGATCCGAAGAAACGAAAGATGTACGACCAGTTTGGTTCCAGCTACGAACAAATGGGCGGTGGCGGAAACCCTTTCGGTGGCGGTGGTAATCCGTTTGGCGGCGCCGGTGGCATTGATTTGAGTTCGCTGTTCGGCGGCGGTGGTGGAGGAGGCGGGTTTGAAGACATGTTCCGTCAGATGGGCGGTGGTGGTGCCCCCGGTGGCCAAAATCAGCCTCCTGCTAAAGGCAGCGATGTGGAACAAGAAATCACCGTCCCGTTCGCGGTAGCAGTCAAAGGCGGCAAGCACCAGCTAGGCATTCGCCGAAACGGCAAGTCAGAAAAGTTGGACGTTTCGATTCCGGC
>CAZKTR010000479.1:0-2986 GCA_964555525.1 uncultured Pirellulaceae bacterium | reverse complement strand
TGGCTGCGGTGTGAGGCTGTAACGATTGACATTTCCTTTTCTAACGGCTGCCGCAAGTTTGAACCCTCGACCGGTTCTAAGGTGGAGATGCTTGCAATCTATTTTTTGGGCTACAAAAGGCGATAGCTACTTTAGCGAAGAGCGCTGCAGAGATACTGCGAGAAGCAATGAGACGGGCAAATTCATGTCAGCGTGAGTTTAAGCCATTTTCAACTGCTAGCAGAGAGTGGCGTTGTGACTCGCAATTGTTGGATCTGTAACAAGCGGATAAAATACCGTTTGATCTGAGCGGACCCGATTTCAGGAAGAAAATTGGCCGAATAATCTCGGATTTTCGGCAGGTCATGGAGGGTCAATCGCAGATGCAATCATTTAAATTTCTTACTCGCGCCGGTTTTGGCGTGGTGGTTTTGGCTTCATGCTGTTTGCCAAAATTGACGATTGGCCAAGATCAAGTAGCTGTGGGCCCAAATGCGGCGGTCACCAAAAAGACCATCGAACCGTTGTTTCGCGTGGCGACTGTTCCAGAGAACGATACGTCTGCGATAGAAACCGCTCCCGCGGATACTCGCGCTAGAAAGGATCCAGCGTTAGTGCCGCCGATTTTGGATAACGACTCGAAGCAACCGATTTTAGGTCAACCTGCCGTCGTTGCTCATCCGCTTGATCGAGCCCTTGTTTTTTCCAAAGAGGCGTTGGCAGCGATGCGAAGCAATGTTTTCGACTATACCGCTCGAATGGTCAAGCGAGAACGCATTAAAGGAACACTTAGCAAAACGAGCTACATGGACATCAAGATTCGTTGTCCTCGCGTAACACCTCAAGGGCAGCAAACGCCTTTCAGTATTTACATGAAGTTTTTGCAACCGCGTGATGCCTCAGGTCGCGAGGTCCTATGGATCGATGGCCAAAACAAAGGCAACTTGTTGGCTCATCAACCAGGTGTGGTTATCGGTATGAAGACGTTTGAGCTTCCTCCGACTGGCATGATGGCGATGCAAGGCCAACGCTACCCGATTTACGAAGCTGGTTTGGAGAACCTGATCGTCAAGTTAATCGAGAAAGCTTCACGAGATCGTGCAGCTGGGATGTGTGATGTCACTTATCGCGACGGCCTAAAGATGAATGATCGGCCCTGCTCACTGATCGAGGTGATGCATCCAGAAAAGCGAGCTCCTTATGAGTTTTATAGGGCTCAGGTGTTGATCGACGATGAATTGAATCTGCCCGTACGCTACACCTCTTATGATTGGCCCAAAGCTCCCGGAGCCAAGCCAGAGATTCTTGAGCAGTACACGTACGTCAATATAAAGCTCAACGTTGGTCTGACTGACAAAGACTTCGATCCAAGCAACTCAGCCTATAACTTTCCTGGTCGGTAGTTTGAGCCGACGGACATAGCGGATGAAATTTACTTACGCTCGGCGATGGTTCGCCGAGCGTTTTTTTTGGTTGGTAGAGTTTGGTGAATGCGAACTGATTATTCAGTGACGCTCCGCCGGCGCGTAGACAGTCCGGAGGCACTGTCACCACACACTATGAATCAGAACTGGTTAAGGCCATGATGAAGGGGGCGATGTCCAAGAAGTTAACGGCTCCATCCCCATTGCAATCCGCTTCAGCTTGAAAGTCTCCCACGGCCAGAGCCGAAATGAATGGTGAGATGTCTAAAAAGTTCACGATGCCGTCTAAGTTGACATCGCCGTGAGTGATCTGCGGTCCACCAGTAACCGTGATGACTAGATTGACGGCGCCATAGTCCGATTGCATTGTCGGGTCGAATTCGCCGGCGAAATCGGAAAAAATGATAGGCGATGGATTGGGACTGCCGAATTGATCAGTACTAATAACATTAGATGTTTGGGGAAAAATGGGATTCACCAAACCGCCAATTTCTCGCGAACCAATAGGTCCCAAACCGGCAGAAACTCGCAATGCGATTTCTGTTTCGTTGAAAGAAACTGGCGCCAAACCCGCGCCCAGTGCTCGACTAAAATCCCCATTGCTGGGACGATACAAAGCCGGCGCTGTTGGAACAAACGTTCCGTTGTTACCGTCTCCTGCTCCAGTAATCGTAAGCGTCGCTGACTGGGCTTGAAACACGAACGGACCAGCCAAAGAAGAACGAGAGATTTCTAAGCCTTGTTCAAACACAGCTTCGAACTCGAAACTCGCCCCGTCATAACCATTAACATCGGGGCTAGGAATAGCGTCGGTCGGAGCTCGGACCGCCAATTCGCCGGTCATGTTGAAGACAACGTCTTGACCAACTGCCGTGCCATTAAGAGGGAGAGCAAGGAGCAGCAAAATCAAAAATTTACGTAACATCTTTATCTCAACTTAATTCATCATTCGAACTATGTAAGCTAGTTACCAATCTGAAATTCTATTTGAAGCTCCGCAGGCGGTTAAGTAGTTTGGTGGGGTGACCTGTTGTTTTTCGAAGATTCGTTGTAGATGTTGTGCCGTTGGTGCTATCGCCACGTTGAAATTGGCATAACCGGACTGTCGCCTCGACATTGCCAGAGCGACAACGATGAAAAAAATGGGCACCCACAAAAGTAGGTGCCCATGAAAGACCGTATCATTTCCCGTCGGCAAGAGAAGTTCGAAGCAAAAGTGCTTGGACAGGCTCTACGTCGACTGGGCGATTTGTAATCTGCATCGTTGGTTCAGTTTAGATCTCCCGTCGTCGGCGACCAATGAGTACCAATCCAGACAGCATCAACAGTGAAACCGATCCCGGTTCAGGGACTGCAGTCGACGAGAAGTTGCTTAGCACGACGCTGTTTGCGCCAAAGCTACTTTCTGAGCCGAAGTTGACTGTGAACTCACCTAAACCGTCTGCGGTCAGAAGCGTGTCTCCGTTGAGGACGTTGGTAAAGCTACCATCCAAAGAACCCAATGAGCTAATGATCTCAAATGTATCATCTTCGTCTGGAGTAAACCCTTCGGTCAGGAACAGTGACAACAAGCCGTCGAGTGA
>CAZKTR010000478.1:0-2996 GCA_964555525.1 uncultured Pirellulaceae bacterium | reverse complement strand
AATTTGCGTCCATGCCGATCACGTTCGCTAGAACGCAATCCTCAACTCCATCGAGCCGATTGGACAGGTCTTTTGCTAGTAGGTTTTTAACTAATTTACTCATGACATTTTCACTTCAAAGTCAAGCGGCGTTTTGCTTAGGAAACTAAGCTCCGATTCGTTAATCTTGCCGCAGGTTTAGTGTTTTGATAATTGGTTGCAAGCCAAGGACTTGGCCTGCAAACGAGACCGAAGACTAAGCCGCCACTTGGATGCCAGGGCTCATGGTGGCCGTCAGGGAAATCCCTTTGATGTAGGCGCCCTTGATGGAACTTGGCTTTAGCGAGTCGACGTAAGCAAGGAACGCTGCTGCGTTGTCCTTGATTTGATCCGCTGAAAAGCTCAGCTTTCCAAGTACGGCATGGATGTTTCCACCCGTGTCATTGCGGAATTCAACCTTACCAGCTTTGTATTCGCTAACGGCCTTGGCAACATCGGGAGTTACCGTGCCTGCTCGTGGCGAAGGCATCAAGCTACGAGGGCCAAGGACGCGTCCGAGCGGTCCAACAACGCCCATCATGTCCGGAGACGCAATGCAGACATCAAATTCAAGCCATCCGCCGCTGATCTTTTTGGCAAGATCTTCTTGGCCGACTTCATCAGCACCCGCTTCGGCAGCTGCTTCAGCGGCCTTGTCTTTGGCAAACACAACAACACGTTGCGTCTTGCCGATGCCGTGAGGAAGAACAACCGAACCGCGAACGATCTGGTCGGCTTGCTTTGGATCGATGCCCAACTGCATGTGGATTTCGATGGTCTGATCAAATTTAGTTCCGTCGAAACCCTTGAGGATCGAGATCGCTTGATCTAGATCGACGGCGTCTTCTGGAACTTTTGATAGAAGTTCAGTGTATCGTTTTGATTTTTTCATAGTAAAAACTCGAGTGTTGAGGTCAAACGCAACTGCTTTTAAAGTCGCTCCCTCCGGCTAGTTAACTCTGATTGCATTTGCCACCGCAACTGGCGATGGCAGAAGGCTGCAACCTAGCCTTCAACTTCAAGCCCCATGCTGCGCGCGGTGCCCATGATCATGCGAGTCGCATGTTCCATGTCCCGAGCGTTCAGGTCTGCCATTTTCTTTTCACAGATCTCTTCAATCTGCTTCATCGTCACCTTGCCAACCTTGTTGAGGTTAGGCACTCCAGAGCCCTTTGCGATACCAGCAGCTTGCTTCAGCATCGATGCCGCAGGAGGGCTCTTGGTGATAAAGTCAAACGACCGGTCGTTGTAGACCGTAACGATGACTGGAATCGGGGTTCCGTTGTATTCTTTGGTGCGGTCATTGAACTGCTGGACGAACTGGCCCAAGTTAATGCCGAATTTACCAAGCGAAGTACCAACCGGAGGTGCCGGCGTGGCTTGGCCACCCGGAACCTGGAACTTTGCTTCACCTGTTACTTGCTTCGCCATGATTTCAACTAAATATCGTTACACCGCATGAAGCGACCCGCTTAGGTCGCCGTCATTCGGTTGGTTTATACTTTTTCTACGTGCCAGTGATCCAGTTCGACTGGATTGGGGCGGCCGAAAATATTGATCATTACCTCGATGCGGCCATTTCGTTCGTCGATGGACGAAACGTCGCCTTCGTGGTTTTGGAAGTAACCTTCCTTGACGCGAACACGTTGACCAACGGTAAACGGAATCGCTGTTTTGATTTTTTCTTCTCCGTCCTCTTTTTCGGGAGGTCGGCTGGTTGCTAGGATTCGAGCAATCTCTTCAGGAGAAAGAGGTGCCGGCTTGCCTGATGAACCAGTAAAGTCGCCAATGCCTGATGTTTCTCGCACCAAGAACCACGACTCGTCGTTAATCGCCATGTTCACAACAACGTAGCCAGGATAAAGCTTCCGCTTGACCACTCGCTGTTTACCGGCTTTGTTAAATTCTCGTACGTCTTCGGTTGGCACGACAATGTCGCCGAAGTACCGATCTAGCCCACCGACAGAAACGCGACGCTTGAGCTGTTCGCAAATGGTTCTCTCGCGGTTCACTTGAACCTTCAAGATGTACCAGTTCATCTCGATTTCTTCGTCCTCTACGGGAACCGAAGCTTCGTCGACAAACTCATCGATCGGAGAAACGTCTTCGTCTTCGTCTTCGTCATCGCCTTCGTCGTCGTCGACCAACTCATCAGCAGTAAAGCCAAACTCATCGACCTCTTCAGCCGGAGCGGGCATAGCTTGATTGAGAACTTCATCCGTAGCGGCTGAGTCCTGAGGCAATTCTGGATTGATTCCGTCGGTTGACATGTAAGTTACCGCACGCCAATTGTTCTAAGGAAAGTGTCGACCATACCACCACCGGAGTAGCGAATCCCGATTAGCTCGAAGATTGCCGTCCAGATCGCATCAAACAAAAACAAAAACGCAGCGAGTGCGAAAATCACAAACATCACAACAACAGATGAACGCCAAAGCTGCTGGCCGTTGGGCCAAGAAACTTTGTTCATTTCTGCTTCTACTGCAATTAGGAAGTTGGCGAATGTTGAGTAACTTACTAGGCGAAATCCAACCCAAGCAATCGCCGCAGCGATTAAGGCCATGCCACCGTATCCGGCAGGTGTAGGCGGTAGGTAGGCTCGCTGCAGTTCCCAAGCAACCAAGCAACCTAGCAATGCGATCGAGACAAAAGTCACTTGTCGTACGATGCGGCCTTGACTTGGCTTGTATAGATCAAACCGAAACAGCTCAGGCCAAAAGCTAGCCTTGGCACCTTCTGTTTTCTTTTGATTTGCTACCGAACTCATGACAACCCTTTTTGGTTACGCGAATAAGATCAATCCCTTGATCTGCCACAACAAACTTTGCTGCGACAATCGATGCCCAGTACCAACTGAACACCTTTTCTTCCTCAAATGGCAGGGGCGGAGGGACTTGAACCCGCAACCGCTGGTTTTGGAAACCAGTGCTCTACCAATTGAGCTACACCCCTATGATTTGATCACCGGAATCCGAGCC
>CAZKTR010000477.1:0-2999 GCA_964555525.1 uncultured Pirellulaceae bacterium | reverse complement strand
CATGGCGAAAAAGTCGATCGTTGTTGCGGTAACCGGAGGCATCGCTGCGTTTAAGTCTGCGGCGATGGTCAGCCGCTTGGTTCAAGACGGCCATGAGGTCCGAGTCGTGATGACTCAATCGGCAACAAAGTTTGTCGGCCCGTCAACCTTCCGCGCGTTGACCGGGCAGTCAGTCGTCACCGATTTGTACGACGACAGCTTTTCACTAGGCGCGCATATCGAGATCGCTCGTGAAAGCGATTTGTTGTGTGTTGCTCCTGCAACCGCAAACTTTATTGGCAAAGCCGCTGGCGGCATTGCCGACGATTTGGTCAGCACATTGTACTTGTGCTTCGCCGGCCCAGTCTTGGTCGCACCGGCGATGAATGTCGAGATGTGGAATCACGTTGCCGTTCAGCGCAACCTCGCGCAACTTAAAGAAGATGGCGTCAAGTTCGTCGATCCACAAGAAGGCTGGCTCAGCTGTCGCACCAAAGGCGTTGGCCGCATGGCCGAACCCGAAGCCATCACTGCCGCGATCGTTGATGTGCTCAAGTAAGTCTGGCGTCATTGCTCACGTTTGCGCTCGCCATCTTGAATCGGGGCCTCAACTTTGCTACCGTCAAGGCCTCCTTTCTGTCAATCCTCGCCGTTCTTTGACCTACCATGGACATTCTCATCACCCAGCACCGCTTAGCCAATCGCAGTGATAGCGAGCTTTACACGCTTGAGTTGGCTCATCGCCTGATCCAACAAGGCCATTGCGTTATCGTCTACTGCCCGCGACTTGGCCCGTTGGCCGAAGCGTTTACCAGAGCCACAATCCCAGTGGTTGATTGTCTTAGCAATCTCGAAAACGCGCCGGATATCATTCACGGCCAATCTGGCATGGAAACGCTGACCGCGATGATTCGCTTTCCCGAAACGCCGGTGGTCTATGTGATGCACGACTGGGCGTCGCCTTTCGACCAACCGCCGTTGCTAAATCGAATTAGAAAATATATCGCTGTTGAAAGGACTTGTTTTGAACGACTGACGGTCAAAGTCGGTTGTCCAAACCAACGCTCGACGACTTTGCAACCAACGGTCGAAATCGGAAAACTCTGGAAACGTCCTCAGTTGCCAGACAAACCTCAGCGAGCCCTGTTCTACGGCGATGATCTTGTGCAGCAACCACTAGCTGAATTGGAAGCGGCTTGTGACCAGCACAGCATTTCACTAGACCACAGTGCCGTCGTGTTGCCAGAAAACGATTATGCCGCCGAGACGATGCTGCCTAAGTACGATTTAGTTTTTGCTCACGGTCGCCGTGCTCAAGAAGCACTCGCGGTCGGCTGTGCGGTGGTGTTGTGCAGTCAAACTAACTCCGGTCCGATGATTTCTGCGAAAGAGGTTGAGCGATTCAGTCGATTCAATTTTGGAATGCGACTACTGCCTCATAGCCATTCCAAAGGACGTTTGAACCACGTGATCGGCACCTACGACGCTGACGATGCCGCCAGCGTTTGCGACACCGTCCGTCAGCAGGCCGAAGCCAATCGCTGGATTCCTCAGTTGGTCGAGATCTACGAGTCGGCGATTACGGAATTCCGATCCAACCAAGATTTTTGGACCACGCGCGCTAAAATCCAAGAAACCGAACAGATGGCAAAGTTCATGTCCGCTTGGTCCAAAGAAGTGGATCTGGTGGGAATCGCTAACCACTCAGTTTGTGAAGCCTCGCCCCAAGAGTCTGAGCAAAGCGAGTAGCACTGCCTTTAGGCGGAAAGATGAAATAACTTGTTAACACGTTGACTTTCATACGCTTGAGCACAAGTAATAAATTGAAAGCCCCTTCTCCTCGAGAATTCGGACGAACACGCTTTGCCACTTTTATCAAACGCAACCCGAATTCACGAGGAGAGACGGTTGGGGGGTGCGGAGTAAAAGAGTTTCAATTACTGTTCTCCACCTTTGTGCGATGTGTATTTGGCAAATTCCTAGACACGATCAACCTTTGCGGCCCCAACCGTGCGAACTCAATAGGAGATCAGGTTTTTCATTCATGTCGGTTTCCCCTCACCCCCAGCCCCTCTCCCAAAAATTCGGATTGAGCTTGATTCCATTAAAAAGCTTTCTCGTCCGAATTTTCGGGAGAGGGGAGCTATGAATCCTTATAGGATCGCCTCAGCGACACCATCGCTGACCATAACTCCGCGACGAGTCAACCGACAGACACCATCAGCGATCTCAATCAAATCGGATTCGATCAAAAGCTCTCGCGTAGCCGGCGGCAATGTGCTGTCCCGCGGCACACCCGTCACCACTTCCAGTTCAGCAAGATCGACACCTCGCAGCAGTCGCATCCCAACGACCAGTCGCTCACGCGCTGCGGCGACGCCGGTGAGTTGTTCCGTTTGAGCGGTCGGGCTCTGACCTGCTTCAAGTCGCTTCATGTAGGTCAACGTGCTTTGGTGGTTAGTTGAACGAACCCCATCCACAAATCGCGACGCCCCCGGTCCGAAAGCCAAGTAATCGTTACCGTTCCAATAGCTTTGGTTGTGTCGACACTGATGCCCGTCAGTAGCGAAGCTGGACAGTTCGTATTGCTGCCAGCCAGTTTGCCCGCGGTCCAATTGCTCGATCGCATGCTCGTACATGTCTGCTCGCAAATCTTCATCCGCGACCGCCAGCCCACCACGTTGCAAGCGATTCCAAAACGGCGTGCCTTTTTCATAAGTCAATTCATAAGTCGACAGGTGATCTGGCCGCAGTGCTAACGCACCGGCGAGGTCGGTTTGCCACTGCTGAAAGGTTTCTTGCGGCGCGGCGAAAATCAAATCCATCGACACGTTACCGACTTCCGCTTTGGCAAGCTCAACCGCCCGAGCCGCGGCGTCTGGCGAATGATCTCGTTCGAGCCGTTTGAGTTTGTCGGCGTTAAGCGATTGAACTCCAAGGCTAATTCGATTAACACCCAGCTTCAGCAGGGCTTCGAGTTTTTCGCGATCAATATCGCTGGGATTACATTCTGCGGAAAC
>CAZKTR010000476.1:0-3001 GCA_964555525.1 uncultured Pirellulaceae bacterium | reverse complement strand
GCAAGCTAGAAGAGCTAGACGTCAACGGTGTGGCGATAGTTGATTTTGGGATGGGCGTTTCACCGCAAGAAGCTCCAGATAAAACCGAAACGGTGACGATCGATTTTGAGTCAGGCGTACCGGTTGCGGTCAATGGTGACAAACTGTCGGCGTTGGGTGTGGTGGAAGCGCTTAATGAAATCGGTGGGCGCAATGGTATCGGTCGAATTGACATGGTCGAAAATCGTTTCGTGGGTATGAAGAGCCGTGGAGTTTACGAGTCTCCCGGAATGACAGTTTTGTATGATGCTCATCGTTACGTCGAGCAGTTGACGATGGATCGTGACTTGATGCATTTACGAGATCGTTTGGCGCCTGAAGTTGCGGAGATGGTGTATTATGGTTTTTGGTTCTGTCCAAAGTTTGATTCACTGTTAGCGTTCAATCAGGAAGCTCAAAAGAACGTTACTGGTAGCGTGACGTTGGAGTTGTACAAAGGCAACATGGCGATTTCAAAACGATCGAGCCCCGTGAGCTTGTACGATGAGGACATCGCAACGATGGAAGGCGGCGGAAGCTACAATCAAGATGATGCGGAAGGTTTCTTGCGAATTCAAGGTTTGCCGGGCCGAGTGCAAGCCAGAATCACTCCGCGGGAGTATTAATCCGCAGTTGCCAAATCAACAACTTTTTAAATAGCCCGAGCGAGGTTTTCGTTCGGGCTGTTTTTGTTCGGTGCTGGCAGCCTTTTGCTGGCAGGTTTAGATACTTGATCTGGCTGGCAATTCATAGAATTAAGGTGAATCCCGATACCAAGACGTAAGAATCCTAGCGGAAGGTCGTCCACTAGAAATCTGAGCGAGTACCGTAGAGCCATGCAGATTTGCGTGTTTGAAGATATGAGGATCGAGCGTGTACTCGATCTCGCAGTGTTGTTTTCGTAGGATGGAAACACGATTGCGGTGTCGATGGGGAAAGCGTTTGCTTGAGAGTTTGTTGAACAGGGAGAGTTTGTTGAGTTGTTTCCGATATCTATTTTCAGTGGCGATGTTGTTGGTTTTGGCCACGCCGGTTTTAGGCTGGCAGGAAGTTGCTGAGCCGAGTTTGGTTGTGGGGTCAGTTGCTCCCGATCTGAATGTCGCGAGCTGGCTTTCCAAAGGTAACAGTGATCAGTTTCCAGAGGTCACAAAATTCGAAAAAGGGAAAGTTTACATCGTAGAGTTTTGGGCGACTTGGTGTCCGCCTTGTGTCGCTTCGATGCCACACTTGAGCGAGCTGCAAGAAAAATACGCGGCCAAGGGCGTTCAGGTGATCAGTATCACCGACGAGCCATTGGAAACGGTGACTGCTTTTCTGGAAGGAAAAGTTCGCGGCGACCCCTCAAAGACATACGCGGAACTGACTAAGAATTATTGCTTGACGACTGATCCAGACGGATCAAGTCACATCAGTTATACCGAGGCCAGTGGTGTGCCGGGTATTCCGGCAGCGTTTTTGATCGGCAAGTCGGGGAAGATCGAATGGATTGGACACCCCGTGGAAATTGACGAACCACTGGAGTTGGTGGTGGCCGACAAGTTTGATGCGGTAGCTTATCAAAAGCTTCAAGCCGAACGCGAGCAGCGCAGAGAAAAACTAGCAGCGGACGTCGGTGGGGTTTTGCAGTTGGTCCAAGGCGGAAAAAATGATGAGGCGTTGGTAAAGCTGGATAAGATTATTGCTGGTGCTCATGAAGATGAGCGTACGTCATTGACGTTTTTACAGGTTGAGATCTTGGGCGCCTCTGGCAAGCCAAAGTTGGCTGTCCAGAAGCTCGACCAGATACTTGCCAAGGCTAGCGGTGAAGAAGAGATTGAAATGAGGATGCTGAAGCTTCAGATATTGGCTTCAGAAAAAATGCCTGGAGCCGAAAAAGCATTTTTTGAGATTGCTGAATTGGCCAATAGTGTTGGCCTGCAAAACTCGTCGGCTTGGGCGGTTGTGCAGATGCATTTGGAGGGGACTGCGGTGAGTCCGAAGATGGTGGCGAAGGCTCGACAGCTGGTAGATGCTGCGGCAGAGGCACACCCAGTTGCCGACGTTTTGGAAACACAGGCACATTTGGTCTTTATTCAAGGCGACGTCGATAAGGCGATTGAAATTCAAACCAAAGCGTTGGAAATGGCTCGTGAGCCGCAGCTAAAGCAGCGATTGGCGAAGTTCCTAGAGGAATGGCAAGCGAAAAAAATGCCAAAGAAAATGGAGACAGAATCTGACGAGCAATTGCCTTCTTCCCGGCGTTAGTCTTTTGGCAAAACGCAGGAGGCATTTTGGTTCGGTCGAAGCCGAAGTCGTTTGACTTCGGCTTTTTTTATTGGCACTTTCAGGAATTTAGTAGTGGTTATCGATTTGGTTGGTGAAGCATCCACTCGCCTGGTCAAGCACAAGAAGTGTTTGCGCGAGCCGCTAAAAGACCGGAAGAACCTTATTTGTTGTTGGTGGGGCTAGCAAATAAACAGACCAACCAGAAAGCTCGTCGCATTTTGGTTGATTTCCGCGTGTCGGCTGTTGGGCAACGAAAGTTAACCTCTATTTTCACCATTTCTGAATTTTGCTAGTTATTGCTTGGGAAATTCAATCTGAAGTGACGGAGTTACATCGTGGTTTCGAAATTTTGCGTATGCAGCAGGCTAGTTTTGGTTTGCGGAATGATATTGTTTGGTTCATCAGTCGTCGGTTCGACTGCACTGGCTCAGAGTGGTAACTCCGCAGAAGCTCCCTTCATTGGGTTTCGTCCCTTTGGCAGTGGGCAGGCTGTTCCCGCCGGTGCTTCCGGGACAGCATCGGGCTCCGTAAATATTCAGTCACGAACAACGCAGGGGCCCAGAATCATTCCCGAGCAACCCGCTTCGGCTTATCCTTATCCAGCGAGTGGCAGCCCGAATTATGGAGCAGTGTCGAGCAGTCGAACAGGGACCGCTGAACGAGCTTCGCTTGGCGGACGCTTGCCCAGTACAACGACTCCGACGGGTAATCTGAATAA
>CAZKTR010000475.1:0-3004 GCA_964555525.1 uncultured Pirellulaceae bacterium | reverse complement strand
TAAAAAACGCAAAGACGCGAAGGCGCAAAGAATTTAGTCAAAGCCACTCCTTGCGTTAAACCTTCCTGCTCAGTTAACGGATGATGTACCACCAAGGTTGGTTTTACAATTACTAGTGCGTCGAAAACCTCTTCTTAAGCTTGGCTGCGGGGATTTCTACGTACAGATAGACGGCATACGACAAAACAACTGAAATGAACAACGACCAAACTCCAGTGCTATACATCCCCAATCCTGGCGCAGCGGTTTGGAGAGCCTTGATCACGACAAAGTGAATCAGGTAGAAAGAATAAGAAAGCACTCCCATAAAACGCATCCAATTCCAATTCAGAATCTTGAAAAACCCCCAATCAGAATACCGAATCGCTGCGATAAAAATGGGGAACAGCGCGATGCCTTGAATGGTGTACCGAAACGAGTTACGGAAGTCTTCGTTTCGAATCCCCAGCGTCACCAAAAGCAGCACCAACCCAAGTGGAAACAGAACGTACTTCAGCAGACCGTCTGGTATCTGCCAGTCTCGATCGATCGCTGGATTACAAACAACCGCCAAAACACAACCAAAAAGAATGCTGTCTATTCGGGTATCGGTTGCGAAAAAAGTTCTTTCGTAGATTCGGTCGATAACTCCCCATGCGCCAAAGACCAGCAGGCATCTTAAGATCAACACTAACAAACAGATGCCTAAAAAGACCGACGCTTGCTGCGATTCGTTAAGCTTGAATCGTCGCAGGACCACGTACAACAGCGGGAATACTAGATAGAAATGCTCTTCGACCGCGAGCGACCAGTAGACTTCAGTCCCAAGTGCCGTGTATAGATTTCCATATTGAATGTTGTGGTAATTAGAAACATGAAAACACTGAGTCAGAAAACCCTCGAGGTGCATACCATTAAAATTAGCGTAGAAACCTAAGACAATTGAAATAGCCACCGCAACGAACAGCACGAGGTAAAACGGGGGCCAAATTCTCAGCACCCGCCGCATATAGAATTTTTTGAAATCAATTCGATTGTCTCGATCGTGCTCTCGTCGCAGCATCGTCGTGATCAAATAGCCGCTGAGAAAAAAGAATATCGTGACTCCAAACCCACCGGGCAGGAAAGGCAGACCTGCATGCGAAAGAAACACAAGCAAAACCGCGACGGTTCGGATCCCGTCGAGCGAGGGAATATGGAATTTGCTTTTTGGCGCCGTCATTAAATCATTCCGCCAGGCCACGTTTGACTGGCCTAGCTGCTGAACCCTAGATAACCGAAATGAGCGTTGATAGAAGGTTCAGCAGTATAGTCCGGTTCAATCTTCCAACAACCATAAAAAGCAAGGCCGTCTATCCAGTTTCCTGCCGCCGCAATCGCGGCTAAAAAGCCGGTGTTCCATTGGGCTACCGTGAGCGAAGCTCTGCTCCATCAAACGAAGCAAGCCCCCTGCATTAGTTCTCCTGAATAGCATTTCGATCCGGCCAACACACTCCAGCCTCCAACAGCATCACCACAGCCAGCGTCAACAACACCGCCAAGCAATGGCCTGAGATAAAAAACGCTCTATTCTGGGGCTGATCCCTATGCCTCAAGAATATCACTTGAGTAGTAGGAGTAACTTTAAACGTGGGAAGAACAATCGCTGATGGGGGCGTTATCAAATCGTCTTCCTGCGAATCAACCTGTTCCAAAAGTAGATCCAGCGTCGCATCGGTGATTTCGGACGAAGAATCTTTGGGTCTGTTATTTTTGGCGACCGCGAACTTCTTCCCAAAAACGAGATCCCAGTCATTGTGATTTGGCTCCCAGCACAACTGCAACGCCCATCGAGTCAGTGACTCGTTATGACGTTTGAGCCCTGAATAAATATGGGTATGGGTTCTGCTACATCGCTGCAATGACCATTCGGTCGGCAGCCATTGCACCGCGCTTGGAAAAAGCCCACCGTCCGCAACGATGAGATAAGCGATCGAGCAGATTATCAGCACTAGCAATCGAGGTTTACGTGCCCAAACCGAATAGACCGTAATCAAGACCAAACTTAAAGCGACACACAGCATAAAAGTTATCGCGACAGCGAAACTATGAGTGGCAAGTGCGAAACAGGCTAGGCCCGCGACCGAAACAAAGATGAACATTGTTTTAAGCGAGAACGAGGGTACGTGCACACCTTCCGCAGGTTCGCGTTTACTTGTGCTCATCAGTGGTGCCCAGTTCTTCATGCTTCAGCTCTGGCCTCAAAGTATCAGCAACATAAATCGCTACCGCAGCAACTCCAAACAGCGGAGTCAATGAAAAAACCGCTAAACCAATCATCAACAAAAGCAATGACCGCCCAAACGAAAAGAAAGGCAGTTTTCCACTGTAATGCGACAGCAACAAAGCGATTCCAACTGCCGAAATAGCCGCACCTGCGATCTGATGAACAAGCACCAATGCCATCTGAACCCCTGCAAGCCCACCCGGCTGATTCAATGCAAAAGCAATACAAACGATTAGGCAAACAAACAATAAACCTGCGAAAACGGCCACAGAAATAATCGAAAGTCGCACAAGGTTCTTATCAGTTGTCATATCAATTTCCCTTTATAGCACGGTCTCATTTGCGTTGCGTCTTTGCAAGTTTCGAAGCCACCAGTTTACCAAGTCTTCTTGAATGCCGCTGAAAAAACCATCCGTACCATATAATGCATGAAATTGCATATCTTCGCATCCGCCAATGTCGCAATGAGATCGATCGCCGCAAGGTGCATATCCATAGATGAAGCTGTCGCCGAACTTCGTCACACGGCTGATATGCATGGGTTGGCACCTGCAAGCACCGACCTCCATTCGATATGTTTCAGCTCATGTTTAAGATGAAAAGTGGTAATCCTTATTGCTTGCTCTACATTTTGCGGTGTGCGATGTTTAGGCATTGAATAGGATCAACGAGGCATTAGGTTGTGTGGTGCGGGCGGTTTTGGAGCAAGGGCGACCAAGGAAGAGCAATGAAGATACTTACAGCAGAAGATGTTCACGC
>CAZKTR010000474.1:0-3013 GCA_964555525.1 uncultured Pirellulaceae bacterium | reverse complement strand
CACCAGTAAACGCAGCTCAGGAACAGCAGAAAGCGGAGTGGCATTCCACAACCGCATAATTCGACCAAAGAAATGGTAAAACAAATAAAAAAGGCTGACCATCGAGCCAGCCTTTTCCATAGAACCTAAATGGGTTCAATCTCAACAATCAGTCGACCGCATAAGCCTTAAGAACCAGCACCGCCGGCCAAAATCATGATAAAGACTGAAATATCCAAGAAATTGACGATGCCATCTTCGTTAACATCCGCTTCGGCTTGATCTCCCATATTAGACAGGACTCCAATGAATGGTGCGATATCCAAGAAGTTCACAACTTCATCCTGATTCACATCACCTAGTAGTATTTCTGGTTCTCCGCCGCCTCCGTCGATTGTCAAAACGATTTGCTCAAAACCAACACCAGGAGTAGAGCCGAGTTGAAAGGCTGGATCGTTACCAGTTTCGCCAACCAGAATTTCTTCTCCAGCAGCAAACTGCAAAGGGGTCTCAAAAGTAAACCTCATTAAGTTATTGGAACTAACGGGGTTCTGTGGTCCTTCCGGGACGAAAGTACCCATCGTCAAATCAGGCAAATCCAAATTACTAAGATTCGTGATATTTTCCGCAGGACCAAACTGAAACGTCTCTCCGTCGGAAAGATTGGCCACCCCAATCGCGGTGACAGTAACATCTTGATTGAAAGAGAACGTCAAGAATTCGTCATGCGATGAATCCAGACGGAGTCCGCTGCTTGGAACGGAATCGAAAGGGGGGAACCTGATATCGGTGTTAGTCGGACCACGCTGCGACACTCCTGTGAGTGCAATCCCGATCCCAGTGACATTTATTTCAGCTCCAGCAAAAAAATCTGTATCATTTCCAGTAATAGCAGTGGCAGTGACAAGGGTAATCTCCAGCCCAGCGTCCCCAGCTTCAGGAACAGCCACGGTTATTGGGTCAATAAGCACATTACTATTGGAGATCATATCTTCATTTAGAGTGACTTCGAAAATTGTTTGATCACCATCAAACTCATCGAGAAGGTTACCTGTTGTCCCTTCGGCATTTGGGTTTCCAAAGTCGATTACAATCTCTTGTGCATTTGCAAACGAGCCACAAAGGCAACAGGCACAGCAAAGAATGGCAGTGCGAAAATTAATTAAACTCTTCATTAGTTCTCCTTAAGTGTGGAACTTCTTGGTTGGTCAAGTTTGAATAGATAAATCTCAGGCTTCAGGCCCTTAAGGACACCCTGATTTTAAATACAAATGCGGCAAAATGCAAGTAAATTGGCGGCATTGATGAGCAAAACCTTAACTGATGAAAAAGGTGTCAGCTGGTTTCGTATCTGAATTTACAAAAACTTGCCTTGAGCGTTTGCCAACGCGCTCAAGCTTGAAGTAACTCCACAGCAATACATAGTTTGGCTTTCAAACGGCAAATAATCGGACTCACTTAGGAAACCAAATACCCTAAAATCAACTTTTCTCAAACCAAACATTCCATGGGGCCAGCACCATGAACCTTACTCAGATCACCGGACTCGTTTTCGCTACGCTTGTCCTACTAAACACTCAACTGTCTGCTCAACAGCCAAACAAAACGACGCCCCAAAGTCAAATCGCTGACCCAGCTCTAGAGCCAGCCAACCCGAATCGGTATGCGATTGCGATCCACGGCGGTGCCGGCAGCAATCCTAAAATTTTCTCCGAAGCTCAAAACGATCGGCGTCGAGCGTCAATGCAGCAGGCCTTACAAATTGGAACCGACATCCTCAAAAACGGCGGTAATAGCTTAGACGCTGTCGAGCAAGTCGTTCGGTTCCTCGAAAACGACCCGCAGTTCAACGCAGGTGTCGGTGCTGTGTTCAACGCCGCCGGCAGTCACGAACTGGATGCCTCCATCATGGACGGGAAGAACCAAGCCTGCGGTGCAGTCGCAGGAGTGTCGACCGTAGAGAATCCCATATCTCTAGCTCGCAAAGTCATGACCGATACGCCTCACGTGCTTCTAGCCGGAGCAGGAGCCGAGGCCTTTGCCAAAGAAATGAAAGTACCACTAGTCAAACCCAGCCACTTCGATGCCTCCGCGACCCGGAAACAATGGAACAAACGACAGTCGCAAATCAAAAACCCCAAACAAATCGGTCAACGCGAAACGCTGGAACCGCTTGATTCGTTAGACCAAGTCACTGGCTCTTACCACGGTACCGTTGGCTGTGTTGCTCTAGACGTTCACGGCAACCTAGCAGCGGCAACTTCTACCGGCGGACTCTCAGGCAAAAAGTTTGGACGAGTCGGTGACAGTCCAATCGTCGGAGCTGGAACGTTCGCCAACAACGAAACTTGCGCCGTTTCTTGTACTGGCAAGGGAGAGCAATACATTCGACACGCCGTCGCCTACGATGTCGCCGCCAGGATGAAGTACGCGGGACAAACCGTCGACCAAGCCGTCAAAACGATACTCACCAAGACGCTCAACCGTGGCGACGGCGGGATCATCGCAGTGGACAAGGCAGGCAAGATTACGATGCAATACAACACCGGCGGGATGGCCCGAGCCGCGGCCGATTCCAACGGTCGTTTTGAAGTGCTGTGGGCCGAACCCGTTGCCGCCAAGCAATAAATAACTCCCGCAATCCCCGCAAAACTACCAGCTTAAAATACCTAACCAATAGATACCGCCGTACACGAATTTCGATCTCCGAATATTCGAAGTCAAATTCTATTGGGCTCCTGTACGGTTCCCGCCTTGGCTACTATGGTAGCCGACTCAAATCACGCCACCGCTTTGATACTTAACTTGAAGATTTAACCGCTATGGCGTTGTGGCTGTGCACCTACCGCCGCAAGGGCTATTGATTTAACGATGCGTTAGCAAAAAACAAAGCGCCAGTAATAGCCACTCGTTTGCACCTCCGTTTATCTGCGGAAACACAAGAAACCAAGACTTAGGATTTTGATACCATGAACAAAACTTCTCTACTAATGCTAATCGTCGGTACCATTCTAGGAATCGCAATCGGATACGT
>CAZKTR010000473.1:0-3021 GCA_964555525.1 uncultured Pirellulaceae bacterium | reverse complement strand
TGCATGATTTGATGATCCACGATATCGATCTTGTGAATTCGATTTTTGACGGCGACGTCGAATTCGTACACGGCACTGGAACGTCTGTGGTCAGTCACCACGAGGATATCGCACAGGCGTTGGTGAAGTTTAGCGGCGGCGGCGTGGCGAACTTAACGGCTTCACGATGTAGTTTTTCTGCGGAACGATCGTTTCAGATTTTTGGAACCGAAGGCTACGCCAATGTAGATTTGGCCAATAGTAAAGTCTGCTTCGTAAAAGTGCCTACTTGGCTTAAGGACCGACGCCATGATTTAATGGCGATCTCGCCTGAGCAACAAGCGTTCGTTCGTGAGCAGTTGTTCTCAAAAGTTTTGCCCAAGACAGAAGTCGATGTTCCTCGTTCGAATGCGATTTTGGACGAGCACAACGATTGGCTGGCCGCGATCAGTGAAGGTACTCGGCTAACGATCACTGTCCAGCAAGGCGCCGACGCAGTCGGGATTGCGGAGCAAGTGATCGATTCGATTGGCCAAAACAGCTGGAACCAAACACCTGCCGCTGGGCCGCAGGTCTTCGACGGAGTCGCAGCAGAATTGCCAGCTGTTGAGAAGCTATTTGAAGGCATCGCCAAAGCGGCCTAGTTTGGTGGCGCCGAAGCGCTCCAGTTTAACGACTAGCCGGAAGGCGCCGGCGTCAGCGCCAACCGAAATAACACCGCCTACAGCCACTAGGTCGTGCGCCAACAGTTCGCACGAATACAAGCTCGACGCGCAAGCGAGTGCATCACAGTGCCGGAAGAAATGCACTCGCTTGCGCGTCGAGCTTGTATTGAGAACGCTTTTGGTGAGAAGTTCCCGGCAAAACTCAAAGGAGATCGCGAATTTTGATAGGGCACCGCGTAGACAGGCAGGATGCACTGTCGCCATACCTCACACCGTTTCTGGTATTCGGCTTAGCAGGGTTTTAGCTAATTCACTTCGGAGGGATTCCGCCTAAAGGCGCTACAAACACTCTACGCCAGATCGCGATCTTCGAACATCACCAACGCGAACAGCATCGTCATCGTTCCATAGATCGCGGTGTAAATCATGGACCACCCGATATACACCAACGGAACTTGCACGTTGGTGTTCACCGCAGCTTGCACGTCAAAGTGGTTTAACACCGGAAACACGATCGCAATCAAGTTGGCGAACACCGACACGGTTGGCAGAGCCGCAAAGGACGACGACTGAACTAGCAGCGGCGTCAAGTGACCCAGAACGTAGATCGAGAAGCAGATCAGGAAGTTCGGCAAAATTCCCATACGCGTTGAGATCGCAACACTAATCGCCACGAACAATACGGCCTCCAGATAGCACAAGAAGATTCCTGGCAGCATGTGTACGGATTCTTGGTAGCAGACCGTCCACTCGGCCAGTCCCTTCGATGCTTCTTTAAAGTCGTAGATCGGTTTGTAGGCAATCCATACCATCAGCCAGAATCCCAAGACGATAAAGAACAACCCCAAGGCCAGCGAGATTCCCGAGAACTTTCCAAAGATGAATTGGCGTCGCCCGACTGGTTTTGAAAGCACCGTCAATGCCGTGCGTCCTTCGATTTCAGCGGCAACTGACTTACTGGCCGCCCAGATCGCGACAAAAATCGCCAAAACTCGCAACAACGTTAGGCCTGAGTCTTTGTACATTTTGATGTCTTCACCGAACGTGTTATACGGAATGAAGATCGACCCAACCATGAAAAAGAACCCGATCAAAAACGCCAACAAGTAAACCGGTTGGCTGATTTCGGTTTTGAAAGTCGAGTGTGCGATGGCAAAGGTTTTGGCGAACAAAGTCGACAGGCACAGATAGAGCACGTAGATCGCCAAGATAACGACGGCCAAAATGGGCACGATGGCGACTTCACTGTAGATCGGTCCAGTTTGGATGATCAGGTTTAGTTCCGCGTTAGAGTCCGAAAGGTTGGCAACGTAAAGTTGATTGACAGGGGCCGCTGGGAACAAACTCGTACCAAGACCCCCTTGGTAAATCCTGGTCCGCTCAGGGGAAGTAGGTAGATCTAGGATGTCGGCTGCGTCGTCCGGAGTGTCTTTGACCATCAACACGACTTTTTTGTTGGCTTCGTAGTCGACCGACTTTAACTCCGCGCCATCAAATTCGATTGTGATTGGATAAGGTTTACCTTCGGTGGTTGGCGGGATTACGAAAGAGCCTTCAGTGGTTCCAGCGAATGGGAGCCGAGTAAGTGATTCGATCAGGGCGGTTGGTGAATCGGCCGGGTTAATAATTTTGGCCTGACACAACAAATATCCGCCGATGGTGAACACGACTGCTAAAATGCAAAACCAATTAAGCCACCACAAGAACCCTTCACGAAAAACCGAATTCGTTTCACCAATCTGTCGTTTACTGACCAAAGCCCATGCACCGAATCCAATGATCAAGCTAATTGGTGTTAACACGGTCACCAATACACCGAAGTGTTTGTTGAAGTCGTCGTCCCCGGCGAACCATAAACTAAAGACCAAAAAGATTCCTAAGTAGACAACCGCTAACCCCAGTCCAAAAATGATACGAAGAGCGAGGTTGTCGTGGATTTGATTAATACCTGGAATTCGTCGGCCGATTGCGATTTTCGCCAGCATCAATAGAGCGAGAACGAATCCAACAGATATGCCAAATGTGTATAACCAAACAGGGGTGAGCCAGTTAGTTTGAGCGGCACTTAGAGCGAACAGACCGGCGGAAGACAGATTGGAAGCCATGGGCGTTTCGTAAATTTAGTTGCCAGATGCTGAGGGAGGATTTTGCTTCATCCATTGACTCCACCGCAACAACGAGGAGTACCTCGGCGCGGATTGGCCCACTTAAACAAAGACAAAGCTAATTCTTCTGGTACGTATTATGATCGAAGTGGTTCATCTGTTCAAAGGGAGGAGGCTTTGCAAGGTTTGATTTTTCTGGACAATCGGTGTTTTCCATTCCATAAAAATAAATCAAACATGCCAGATCCAAGCGAAATTCCACTCGATACTCT
>CAZKTR010000472.1:0-3021 GCA_964555525.1 uncultured Pirellulaceae bacterium | reverse complement strand
TGATCTAGACCTGTATTGTGTTTTGATTTGCCCAAAAGGCCTGAACTCTGGCGAGTCCAGCTACGGGCTTACGTTCGTGTGACGCTACTTTGCCATTTGCAAGTCGGAGTATTGCAGGAAGTTATTGCTGTCGATGATCAGAAAGCGATAGGCCTTCACTTCGGCTGGAATCTTGGCGGTTAACGATTGTCCGTCAGTTGCGATCGTAACTGGTTGTTTCATACCATTGATTTCTGATCCGTGCTTGTCGTCCGAATCGAGGGCGCTTTCTGAAGCGCCGTCTGCTGGTTTTTCACTGCTTTTCTGGCTCTGCCTCGCCAACTTCCGGGCTTCCCGTTTCTTTTGTTTGCTGTCTGCTTTCGATTCGCCGCGGCCCTTCTTTCTATTTTTCGACTTTGCAGCACCGCTTTGGTAGATAACGTAGGCCTCTGCGATGTTTGGGCCACCATTGGTAATCGAAATTTTCGCCAAACGTTCGGCTGAATCGAATCCTGCTTCTTTAAGTTTAGCCGGCTCGGTATCGCGTTCGTTATAAGCCGGGTTCAGGTAAGGCAGTTCGGCATTGTTAGCTTTTAGTTCTGCATCAAGTGTCGCGGCCATACGCTTGACGATGGATTCGTAAGCAGGGTCTGTTACTAGATTGTTTTGCTCTTCCAGATCCAAACGCTGACCGTCTTGATACAGTCGGTACAGTTCGTAGTCGTCGGTAAAGTAGCGTTTGTAGAGTTTAAAATCACCTTCGCGAATTGCGGACTTCATCGCGGGCTTTCCGTTGTGTGGAAAGTGCCAAAACAAGTGTTTTCGCTTGACGCCATCGGCGTTGGTGACTGTTTGAGCCGTACCTTTCAATACAGGCGAGATGTCCAGCCCACTGAGTTCGGCAAAGTTTTCAGGAGTGATCGTTGATTGAGTCAGGTTGAGAATCGTGGGGAAGCAATCAAGTTGATTGACAAGTCCATTGAATTGGCTGCCATTGGCGACCCCGGGACCAGTAACGATCATTGGCACACGAATGCCGCCTTCTTCAGCATGCTTCTTGCCGTATTTTAGCGGCGCGTTGTCCGAAAGAATTTCTTTGCCTCTGATTTCCGCGCCCCCGTTATCTGAAGTGAAGATAATATAGGTTGTTTCGATCAGTTTCTTACCAGGGCTGCGCGGGTCGTCGGTTTTTTCAAGGTAATCGACTAGCCGGCCGAGACTCCAATCGACGCTGGTCGTCATCGAAGCGAAGTACGGGTTCTGTTGGCCCGGCAACGTCATGTCGCCCTTGGCCGGAGGAAACGGTTGACCAAACTTGTCACAGTAGTGCTCGAGCAGTTCGCCGTTGCGAGTCAACATTGGCCAGTGAACCATCCAGTGACAAACGTTCAGAAAGAAAGGTTTGTCTTTGCTTTCGTCCATGAACTGGATTGCGGACTCGGTAAGTTCATCAAAGGGATACGAAATGCCATCGGGGTTCTTGTCGCTAATGGGCGGGTATTTTATTTTGCTGAGCGGATATTTTTTGTCGTCAGCGGTAGCGAAATCCTTGGTGCGATCGTCTACGCCTCGGTGGATGCCGCGCGTCTGATTCACAAAATCAAAGCCGTAGCTTTTCGCGGTCAGTCCGACATGCCATTTCCCCACGTGACCAGTCCGATAGCCGTTTTGGTTCATCGCGTCTGCGATCGTCAAGATATCCAAGTCCAAGTGCGATTGCAGATAAGGCGCAACCAATCGTTCGGAGGCGCGGCTTGGTTTCGTACTACCGAGGTCAACATGTGTCAGTTTAATCTTGGCGGGATGTTGCCCACTGATGATACCGGCGCGGGAGGGTGAGCAAGTTGGTGCGGGGGAATAGGCTTGAGTAAAATTCATCCCCGACTGAGCCAGCTTTTTAATGTTTGGCGTTTCGTACGGGCAAGGGGCATCCAAATCATTGAGCTCAACATCTTGCCAGCCAAGATCGTCTACATAAAAAATAATCACGTTAGGCACTGGCGTTGTTGGTTCAGATGCCTCGGTGGCACGAAACAAACTGGAGAAAATGATTAACGCAAATAGGAAAATAGGCGGTGCATACTTCATGTGGTTTTTCATGTTCTTAAAATTCGGCATCGCGAAACGAGTCCTGCCGTTTACTGGCATTAAGTTTATGATGAGCGCGGCTGTGATCCAAATGTCATTATTTTGAAAGGTCCGCTAGTTTTGATTAAAATTCTCATGGCAAGATTTTACCTGGTTTCAAGAACTGGCCATTGAGCATCAAACGCACCAAAAGTGATAATTAACGCAGTCGTTATCACCAGACGGTTAATTTGAAGGGCGATTACGACAATCGCCCCGAGTTTACGTGGCTTTACCATTCAAGTTCAAAGAAAATCACAATCAAAACTGCCATGACAACATCTGTATTTGTGTGAAAGACAAACCATTGGGGGCACCGCTCATGCTGGTTAAACCGACTCGCAACGTTGTACAACTCGTAAACGCTCTGATGATTCTTCCCGCTTATTGTCGCGATAAAGAACATGGGTGTAATCAAGATACGGTGATTTGTCGTGGTTTCTCAAGTAACCTGCGCCGCGAAACCTGCTAACGTTTTCTATCTCTGACAGACGTTAAAGCTGTAGAGCGGCAATGTCGCTACACAATAAAACCAGAACAATCAATATATGCATGCGATCAAGACACTCCTTGTTTTTCTATTGCTATCAGCAACCGTTGCCTTTGCAAACGACCGCTTCGTGCTGCACTACGATTCACCAGCGAACGACCAAAACAAGGTGAACCGAGGCAAGGGAAAGACACCTACCAAGTTTGGTTTTATGCAGACTGCTCTGCCGCTGGGCAATGGGCGTTTGGGAGCCATGTTCACCGGTGGTATCGAGTCCGAACATCTGATGCTCAACGATATCACGCTTTGGATGAACGCCAAACGCGGGATGGATCCAAAGGAACAGTCAGGAGCGCGTAGCGTCACCCCCGAAGACTTTGAAAAGGTACGCCAAACCTACCGCGACGAAAAATTCGGCTCGGATC
>CAZKTR010000471.1:0-3022 GCA_964555525.1 uncultured Pirellulaceae bacterium | reverse complement strand
TTTTAGGGGACGAGGCACTATTTCAGCTTGCAGGTGAATCATTCTTGTCCGCCAATCGCCACCAACCGATCCGTCGTGCGGATGAACATGACGCCTTTGGAAAACGCTGGCGTCGCGAAACAAGGTGACCCCATTTCGTTGATGGCCAGGATTTTAAATTTTGGACCGGCCTTCAGCACATAGACTTTTCCGTTTTCAGAGGCACAAAAGATTTTTCCATCGGCGGCGACCAGCGAAGCAATCACTCCGGCCTCACGTCCCAACCGTTTTTGAAAAACTGACTCGCCTGTCTTTGCGTTGAAACACCGAACGGATCCATTGGAGTTTCCTAGATAAATGTAGTCCTCATAGACAACCGGCGTGGACATGTAACTGCCACCACGCTCCGAACGCCAAACCAAACCAGCTCCGACTTGATCGGTTGCCTTTTCGTCAGCGCTATCGCCACTCAAGTTACCTGCTGCGTCCTTACGAACAACCACGATCGGTGCGGGGCCGCCATGCGCGCTGGTGATAAAAAAGTTACCATGAGCTTCAAACGCAGACGGGATTGGATTGTCGCCCCCGCCTTTGACTCGCCAACGTTCCTGGCCCGTTGCCAAATCATAAGACAAAATCCACGGGTACCCGTTAACGACAACCTGCGCGGTATCACCATCGCCGTCAATCAAAGGCGTCCCCCAGCCACGCTCGCAAATTCCCTTACGAGACTTCCGCCAGATTTCTTCGCCGTCGCTTAGCCGCAGTGCGGCGAGGTAGGGATCCGCAGGAGCGTCGCAGACGATCACCATTCGATCATCGTGAATTGCCGGTGAACTCGCAAACCCCCAGCCGATGCCGTATTTGCTAACGTCAATCACGCCCAAGTCTTTTTCCCACAGCAAATTGCCGTCCATGTCGTAGCAATACAGACCTTCAGAACCGAGAAACGCAAGTACATGCTTCCCATCAACGCAGACGCTGGTATTGGCATGAGTTGCTTTTGGATGGCGAGTCGCTCGTGGTGCTGACTTACGTGCGGTTTTGCGCCACCGTTCTTTGCCGGTTGTTTTGTCGTAGCACAGGACGAGCCACTCTTGTTCGCCATTGTCGTCGGCAGCGGCGGTGTTACCACCGCGTTTAGTTTGTAGTGGGACATCGTCCGCACTGGCAACGGCTGTCACCAAGAACACATTGTTGCCAAAAATCACGGGGCTTGAGTGGCCCAAGCCTGGAACCTTTGTTTGCCACAACACGCCGTTGGTTTTGCTATCGGCTGGATCATCGCCGTCGGCTGGGGCGGCGTTCCAATGTGTTCGGATCGGAAACCCTTCGGCCACGCCTCGACCTCCGTTACCGCGAAAACCGAGCCAGTTCGTGTTTTGATACACCGCTCGCTGGCGAAAGGGGAGTTCGCCGTCTGATTTTTGTTGCGTGGCGAATGCCGCAACGGCTTGAACTGCCTTGGACAACGCTACTTTTTTTATTTTAGAAACACGTTTTGGTTTCGTTGACCTAGCTGGCTTTTTGCGATTTCGATTTATAAAAACAAAATTCAAAGCATCCGAATTTGCCACTGCAACATCAGGCAGCCCGTCGCCATTCAAGTCACCCGCAGCCAAACCGTACGTCGCGTTGGCGTCACCGAACGATTCTTCGCGAAAACCAGTCGCTCGGCCTTTATTAATAAACACAGCATTGGGTTGTCCGACGTTTCCGGCCACGATGTCTAGCTGACCATCAGCATTCAAGTCCACCAACGCGATCGCATATGTCCGGCTGTTGGCGGCGCCAAAGGCCAGCGATTTGCTAACCTCTCCCTTACCATCGCCAAGGTAAACCACATTGGCTTGGCCAATATTACCAGTCACCCAATCGAGATTTCCATCACTATCTAAGTCTCCCACCGCAACCGCACGCGACTGGTCCTTACCAGCCCCAAAAGGACGTTGTTGGCTGAAATCAAGCTTCCCGTCGTTCAAGAGTACTGAATTAGGTTGCCGATCACGATTGGCGAGGATTAAGTCTTGATGACCGTCTTGGTTGACATCGGCGACGGCAACATCAATGGTTGAATCCGTGCGGGTTCCGTAAGTCGGCCCAGGAGTGAACTTAGCGCTGCCCGAATTTAGGTAAATTTGGTTCTGCGTGCCTCGGCAGGTTACCAAAATATCTTGATCGCCATCGCTGTCGATGTCCCCAATGGTCAGGCTCCGAACGCTGGTGACTTTTCCAAAAGAGCCTGCGGAGGTGAAGTTACCGCGGCCGTCATTCAGCATGATTTCGCCGACCGCCATATCGTTGCCGATCGCTAAATCCAAATCACCATCACCATCCAAGTCCGCCAATTCACAAGCATAAGTCGTCACTCGATCGCTCCCCAACGGTCGCATCACCGTAAACTGACTGCCGCCTTGGTTGAAGAAAAGATAATTCTGCTGCGGCCAATGTCGACCGTTAGCAACGACCGCATCCAAATCACCATCACCGTCAACATCCCCTAACCGGACGGATGCCGATCGATTGGTTTCGGTACCCAGGGTATTTCGCTGGCTAGTGACCAGCGTTTTGCCAACCGATGCGGGGCGAACTGCTCTCGCTTGCACAGCTGCAAAAACATTCATGGGCCACGCCACCAGTAAACAAACAATTGCTAAAATAACACTTGTAATAAAGTGAGACTGAAATCGAGCGGCGATTTGTGTTTTGAGATAGGATGGCATTTGATTTTCGAAAATCGAGTTTAAAGCGATTGATTGGTCGGGCTTAACAACTTACGTTTTTAAATAGTGATGCTTGAGCAGTGGCACTAGCGAAACAGATAGCAGATACTGGTAGTCGCATATCGGTACAATTCCAATGATAAGTTATAGCCTAGGTCGTCGTATGAACTTCAGTCACACGCGCACATTTAGGAAATTTTCCATGAAGACACCGTTCCTAGTTATTTCCGTACTGACTTACACGTTAGCGCCGATTTTGTTTTCGGGCAACTGTTGGGCTCAAGAACCTGTCTCTCAAACGCCAGCCGAAAAATCGACAA
>CAZKTR010000470.1:0-3030 GCA_964555525.1 uncultured Pirellulaceae bacterium | reverse complement strand
TGATTTGCATCCCGAATCCTCAATCCGTTCGACATCAACGCCCGAAACCCGTAGGCTGCCGGCCTGATCACGACAAATCCGAATTCGATTGGCCGACGTTCGATAAGATACCTGAGCTGGCACCGGATTGTGCATTGCTTGAACGAGATAACTATTCTTGCCATCTTCGGAGTAAGGATGAATCCCACCGATGTGGTCGCCGAAGCAGTCCACCGAATTGTCACTACCGCAGCCTTGGCTTGTTTCGCGAATAGCCACTGGAAGCGGATGGACTGTTTGCCCAACCGCTTCGGCGCCTTCACGAAACCGCAGACTTCGATCGCTGATCTTGGTCTTAGTTACTTCTGTGTTGACTCCTAGTTCCGCTTGAATCGAAGACATGATTTGAGCAAACTCGGCGTAGGGCAAACCTCCCGGTTGTCGACCGGCCCATTTCTCATTGTAGATAGCTTCCGAAACTGGCAGATGGATCGCGTTGTTGACGTACGGCCCGCCGCCAAACACGCGTGCCTGAACAACATTGACCGACTGTTTGGGTTCAATCTTTTTTCTACGTTTCGGTATCGCCAAATCGAGTTTCGAATCGACGTGGCTTAGCCCTCCAGAAACCTGCGCGCCGCCGTCCTTATAAAGCCGATAGAGCACTTCGTCGCTCCGCGGCGGACCTAGCTTAACACTCCCGTCGGCCTGAGGCACTTTTTGAATCAACGCGTCTGGGCTTACGAAGTCACCCACGTCCACAATCAACACCCGTTTTCCAGCGGCCGACAAACGATGGGCCACCGTGGCTCCCCCGGCGCCACTGCCAAGGACGCAAACATCAAAATGTTGATTTAAATCAGCCAATGGCGGCTTGGCGACACTAACAACGTTGCCTACGTCCTGACACGGCTCGGACCAGCTAAAGCCGATCAGATTTCGCGCTGGTTGTCGCGAGTGGATGACCATCCGGCCAAGTATCATTACGCCACTGACAGCCAAATGAAGTAGGTGGTCCTCGTCCCATAGTATCAGGGGCGGCGACCTACGCGAACGACGTGGCGTTTCACCTTGATTGAGAAGCTGTCGAATTCGGCTGGGCGAAAGCCGGTGGAGCCGACGGCGCGTGTGCTTGACCGAATAGACGTCCAACCACAACAGGGCCATGTTACTTCCCTGCTGAATTCGCTTGGGCACGTGAGACATATAAACGAGAATCTCTTCAGCAATCTCGTAGGCGTTGTCTGGTGGACAATTACTATTACGCCAAAGAACATCGACCTGTGCATTGATCATTGCGACCAAAGTTTGAAACCGTTTCTCGCGTACGATCGCAAGCGGGTCCTCGGGAATCTTAAGTTCACGTTCTTGAGCGCTGGCGATCCCAGTCAATCCGAAAGGGAAAAACAAGGCGGGCAAACAAGCTTTCAGTAGGCTACGACGACTTAACGACTCAACCGTCGCACTGGGTGTCGAGTTTGCGAAAAAATCAAGTTGAGAAAAATCAAGCATCTCATTAGACCACAACAAACAACTATTGATTGAGATATCGGCACCCACTCTAAGTCATCAGTAATTAACAATAAAAAATCGGGGTCGTATGTTGTTCTAGGTACGTCGCTAGCAGCAAGCTTAATAGAAGCTGTGGAAAAAAATAACGATTGGATAAAGTTTAATCTGGGTGGAATCGCAAGCTATTGCGGTGGCCATGTTTAGCGAACACCAGAATCAAATCGACGTTGAACTCTGCCCTTGCGTCTTTGCGTTGAATCCATCGTCGCCTTTCGCTCCGCGAAAGTAGCGCTCTTTCAATCTTGAAGTCGCTGACAATTTTTTTTGCGATTTGACCAACTTCAACTCATACAAGCCAGTCGCTTTAGCGAAGTCGGTTCAGGGAAACGCTACCCTCGATCGATTTTCAAAAAACGTTTGTCTCTGAATCTACAGACGTTTTTTAATTTATAATTCAGCAATAGTTCGCTGAGAATTCGACGACTGTTTGGTTGGTAATAACTTTGCAGGAAAGCGGTCCTGCTGGCCGCCCATGCAGACGCTACTTTCGCGGAGAGGCTGACATTATTTACGCGGAGTGTTTGTAGTACCGCCTTTAGACGAAATCCCTTCGAGGCCGAAGGCGTAGGTGGCGACGGTGCTTCCAGCCGGTCTTACGCGCCTGCGGAGCAATACCAATCTCCATCAAGACAAGCTACGTCCCTCGATACCAACCGCCTCAAAAAGACTCACCGAGGGTAACGCTACTTTCGCGGAGCGAAAGGCGACTTTCGGCTATCGCCGCTTCGATGGGCGCATTAGTAGATAGATCGTGGCGATTTGCAGTAAGCCCAACAGAATGAAAAACGCGCCGATGCCAATCCATTGCATCGTTTCGACCCCCGTCAATTCAACTCGCCAAGGACGCGAGGCGCAGGCGGCGCCGACGACGAAAGTCGCGATGATGGAGATGCCTAGTTTGCCCAATAAAATGGTGCGCCACATGAGCCTAACCGTCAGATGTTTTTTCGCCAATGAAATGATAGTACGGCGTTCGTAACAACGGCACGTAGGGGATCTTGCTGCGTTCTTCGAGCACATCCAATTGCTTGAAGTGACGCTGTAAAAACGGCAGGTGGTCCGGCGACGGAAATACGTTGTCCGATGCAAACCATGGTTGCCACAACGTTCTGGCCAACCAACGATGGCTCTTCAATCCCTCCGGCGGGAACTTGCGACCGACGTAAAAATCAACGATCCCAATCTTACCGCCAGGCTTCAGGATCCGTTTTGCGTTTTCGATCGCGGCAAACCAATCCGGGATCATCGTCAACGAATACGAAAACGTCACCACATCGGCGTAGCCCTCGGGCGGAGTAAACGTCGTTGCGTCGGCGGCGATGGTTTGAGCGTTACTCCAACCTCGTTCTTTGAAACGATCTTCGGCAACTTTTAGCAGCGACTCTGATAAGTCGACGACGTAAACCTTTTTGAGCTTATCAATGTCGTCGGCCAAGTTTTCGATGTTGGCGCCGGTGCCGCCACCCATATCGACCCAAA
>CAZKTR010000469.1:0-3031 GCA_964555525.1 uncultured Pirellulaceae bacterium | reverse complement strand
TAACTGATTGATTCGCTACAATTCTAACGAGCCTTTAAAGGCCAGTCGCTTTCAACAATTGCATGTCTCCCGCGATACCCCAAAACCTAGAGAGGGTCAATTATGTCAGAAGCCAATAGAGCGTTACTGTTTATGTCTTGTCTGTGCTTTGCATTATGCAGCTTTAATAATGCATCGGCACAAGAAGAAAATAGACTATCGGCACGAGAAGAAAATAAAGCACCGGCTCCCGCGAAAATAGTTCGGCCCGATTTTGGCGATGGTGTATTTGAAGAGGTTGCTGACAAGATGGAACGTTTGTTGGAACTGGAATGGAAAGGCGATAGCATCGGGTTAAAACGTGACTGGGACAAAAAGAAAAAGAAGAAGGCCGCCGGAGACGAAGAAGACCAGGAACTGAAAGAAAGGATCGAGTCGTTGATCGAAAACGGGGTGCCCGAAGCTGAAGCAGAACGAATGGCAAAACTCAGGGCCAGACATTTCAGGGGCATGGGATTCGACCGGGAACGATCCGGCGTTGAAGAGGCTTTTTTTGAGATTCCCAAACGCAACGGAGGGATGTCGTCCGGCAGTGGCGGCAATGGAGCACGTAGGCGAGTGCACTTTTCGACTGGCGATTTGTCTGGAATTGGGATACTCGCAACCGACGATATCCGATTTGAATTCACAGAAAACGATGCATCCGAACGAAGTTTTGAGTTGCGAGATACTGGTGATGGCAAAGTCGAATTCACGTTCTCTTACGGTCAGTTTTTTCTGAGGTTCCTGCAAACAAAAAAAGGGAAAACGCAACTGATCGTGATCGATAAAGATCGAGCGGAAGTTTATGTCGCCGACACGTTTGCGGATTTCGTTCAAGAGCATTCCAGACCGGCGAAAAAAATATTGTTTCCTCTGTTTGAACGATTAGGCATCAAAATGCCGTTGGATAAAATGGATCCGTGATTTCTTTCGGCTGCGACCACGGCCTCCACCCTTCCCCGTCACGCACCTTACTCAGGTGGTTTCTTGCGTCGGCGTCGGAACCAACGGAAGCCCCAGGTCACAATGCCAACAACACCCACCACGCAGAGCACTTGGGTCCAGGCGGATACGAGTACGATTTTGTGAACCAAATCGTTGTGTTGGTCTTGAGTGTGTGGAAGCTGACCGGTGTACTTGGCAACATGATGCAACAAATTGATCGCCGACGAGTTTTCTGGGATTTCTTGATGACACGCTAAGCACGTTCCCTCCCGATTGATGTGGTCAATTTCTTCTTTGTTGAAAGCCCGCGAAAGTTTGAAGTGGTGGCCAACGGTTGCCAGTTGGTTTCCTTCTTCATCTACAATTCGCGACCAATCGTGGTCGAGGTTGTCCACTTTCTTGATTTGAGGGCGAGCGTGTTTGGACAAAATGGTGCCGTCCACAGTTTCAATGTCCACGATGTGGTCTTCGTTCCAAGGACGCGTCGAACCAATCCCCAATCCCAACGCTTTACCCGATGCATGGCACGATTCACAAGTTCTGGCGTTTTTGGTCATCGTGTGCGGCTGAGTGGGGCTCATGTCGATCGCGAGCTGCCCGTCCGCTCCGCCGCCTTCGGCGTCGGCTTGTGTTTTGAAGATATGGTTGATCATCAACGGTTTTCCGTCGGGGCCGATGATCGTTACCGACGGCTGACAACCTGGTGCCAGCGGGGTTACTCTGCCTTCGCCGTTAATGCCCAGCATCGGCTCTTCCCAGCGAAGATAGCTACGCTGTTCGGTGATCTTCCCAGGAATGATCGTGTCGTATTGGGACTCGCCGCGATCGGCAGCGTGTTCTGAATTGGCGTGTTTTCGTCCGGCAGCCACCCAATCAAAGTTCTCTTGGTCCTTGTTGATCTCTGGGCATTCATCTTTCCGCGAGTAGTCAATTTTAACATGACAACCATAGCATTGCGGCGTCCAAGATGCGTGACAACTGTAGCACTCCATTTTTTCGATATGGGACGCCACGCCTTGCATCGCCACGACTCCGCGCGGGCTGACAACTTTTTCATCGATCAGTGTCTTGAGAGTTTTCATACGGATGTCGGCGCCGGCGGCGGTATGCACAATCACTTCATCGCCATCACGGACGACGTTCTCGTACGGATTACCTCGCGCGGTCAGAAGAAAACCGTCTTGGGGATCAAATTTGGTTCCCGCCCAAGTGTGTGGCAGCTGCTCGGTAGCAACGCCTCGCGCTTCGCCGGTGGCGGGAGATTCTGCAAACTCGTCCATGAAACCAAGTGGAAGCTCCCATGGATGTCGGTTCGGTGTGCCATGACAATCGGCACATTCAATTTGCACGGACGCGAGATTAGCGGCCGCGAGGAAACCATCGCCATGAACGTCGGTGGACGTGTGGCAGTCTTGGCAAGTCATTCCTTTTTGGTAGTGAATGTCTTGTTCCATCGCAAGGTAGTGTTTTGAGTGTAACGCTGGCTGGTCAGAACCGTCCGTGTCGTAGGGCGAGTGATAGGGGGTTTCCATTAGGCCTTGGAAGGACACGCCGATTCGTTTTCCTCGATCATGGCAAGTGGTACAGGTTTCGACGGGCATGCCATGGTAAGTAATGCCGTTGACCGTAACGGCAGTCTCTCGCGTGCCTTGAATGGAGTGGACCAGCAGGTGACCGGGTTCGTCTTTGGTGATCGAAGGATCGTCGCCTTCGTAAAGGCCTTCGTTGCCGTAGGGGATGTGGCAGGATGAACAGCCCATGCCGCGATAATCGCCTCGCGTTTGCCGCCCCTTAACAGCGTGGTGGCAGCGCTGGCATTCTTGGCGAATATAAGTGAACGCGGCCAAAGTGGGATCTTCTTTTAGCTTGTGTAGTTCGTCTTTTTTCAAAGCCTCTGGTAGCGGCAGGTGGCGATCAACAAAAACGTCCGGCTCAAGGGCCGTTAGTTTCTGCATGTACTTTCGATAGGCGTCGGTGCCGAGGCGATCTTTTGGATCTTTTGGATTTTCGGTGGCGTAGTTGCCGTAACGATGCTCGTAGCCGGTCAATGAACCGAAGGACCAGC
>CAZKTR010000468.1:0-3044 GCA_964555525.1 uncultured Pirellulaceae bacterium | reverse complement strand
GCCTTTAGGCGGAATCCGTAGCCGGAGTCGCCAGACCTCGGGATGAGGCATAGTAAGGCGCCTGAACTCTGGCGAGCCCAGCTACGACGACTATGCCCCGCTTCATTACAGCGAAATGTTGTACCACATGAAGTACGACAGAAACTCTGGCATCATCATGTCTACAAAACTAAGTGCGGCCAAAAAGCACACGCCAATCCATAAACAAAACTGCATTTTAGTAAACGAGTTGATGCTCGCTTCCGTTAGGGGGACTAGACCCCGGAGTGTCTTTGCATAAGCACCGCAAAACCAAGCCACCCAAAGCAAGGTAATCGCTTTAAGCAAACTTAAAATGTGCTGCATGATGGAACTTAGATAGGACCAATCCTCGGACATGCGCAGGCTGATAATTAGAAACAGAAATTCGCAAGCCGCCGCAAGGACACAGAAAACGGCCAAGCACCAAAGGATATTCGAAGTAAAGTGAGCTCGCCAAATGACTTTGTACTTTGTATCGCCTTCAATGCTCTGGCTCACCACTGCCGTCGGAGCTTGGAAAGGATTACTTGGGTTAGTGATATCCGTATCAACGCTGGATGCCAGAGACGCGGGAGAAGGAACTGCTACACCCAGCTTTTCTAATTCGTCTGCACAATTGGACGCGTAGGTGGCGTTGTCCGAGTCAGTGCTCGCAACTTGGCGATATAGCCGAATCGCCTCAGCTCGATCGCCAAACTTCTCCGCTTTGAAAGCCAACTCAAGGAGCTTTTCTACTTCATCTGTCATTGGTTTTTCCAGAAGTCAAGATGTCTGCAACGCGACCGACGCTGTTAAGCTTGGTTTGCTGCTTCGGTGACCGAGGCTAATGCTTCTGTCGCCATCTGCAAGTATTCCGGACTGCTTTGGCCCCAGAGTTTGTTCAAGTGATCCGTTGGGTCACTCAGCCACTTTTTGTAAGTTGCCGCAAATATTTGGACAAACTGGTAGTTGCAGGTATGCAACGCTCGTTCAAAACCTCGATCGGCCAGTTTGAGCACGTCTTCTGAGACGCCGTCTAACTGAGACAAAGCCACCAATCCAGAGTAAGCCACATAGGTCGTGGAACTGCTAAGCATCTTGGCGGCGTTATCAGCCACAAATTCATCTAGCTGCCCCAACGACGTTATTGCTTGAACTGCTTTGGAGCGTAGCAACGGGTCATGGTTGTCCGAAAGCAGCCTCAGTTCTTCTATTACTTGGGGGTTACTGGATTGTGAAATTTTGGCAGCCGAGATCGCATGAGCCATCACATGGTTGCTGCGATGCTGTAAGTTTTGCAAGATCGCTGCGTCCTGCTGCTCTAAATGCGGATGCTCGGGATGAAAAAACTTCATCGCTACAATTCGCGCGGACTCTTTGCCGTTGGCCGCAATATCCAATAAGGTATCGAATTCGAGATCGTCGTTTTCGACCTTGTTTTGTTGAAAGAAGCTGTCGCCGGTTTTGTTCAAATGCTTTAGTGACCCTTTCGCGGATCCAAGCTCTACCGGCAAGCTATCGGCGTTTCCGGAGCGGCACCACGTTGCCAGTGCATGGGCGTAGGTCAGCGACTCGTGATCCAAAAACTCACTTGGCATAAATTCCCAGTGTGTTGAATCCCAATAAGAACCTTTATCGCTGATTAGCTCGATTTGGGCCCTCGGGCCCCCGAGTCCACACAGGACAACGGCGGCGTCTAAAAACTCACCGGGCACCTCATCGGCCAGGCCGTTTTGGAACAGCAAGTCGTGTATGAAACTCTGCAACAACGCGGCGGTTGCCAACCGTGGGTCGCATGAAAACTCGGTTTCAACTGAGATCTGTCGTTTTTCTGAATTGTAATCGCTCGGCAAACTGCCGATGCCTTTGACACCGCCGCCGCCTCAGCCACCTCCACCACTGACGGTCGCCAATAGTCGCGGGGTCACTTGCACGTCCAAATCAGTTGCGTCGTGTTGTAAGTGTTCACTTAGAAAGCTGACTAGAGCTGTCAACGGATCCGAATGTTGACCAAGATCCAACAGTTTTGCGGTGGGAACGATGGGAGCAATGCACCGTTGCCAGCCGAGGGCTTTGCTGATTTGAAAGAAGTAGAATTCGACTTTCGCTTTTTTGTTTTCGTCGAGATTTGGCTTTGATTTGAAAAACGGCATATTAGTCTGCTAGATCGATGTACGTTTTTGGAGTTTCTTTAACGGATGAGCATACCAATTCTTTTCGTTTCTGGCGCGGTCAATTCCTTTGGAAATGGGCCTCGTGAAACACGGTCGCCTTCCGGATCGTTGTTAAACGTCACGAAAAAAGCCCGGCCAAAATTGGTCGGGCTTTTTGTTAGGCTGGAGACTGGAGGGGGGTAGGCTGGAGGTATGTAGCTACGGACTCCAACCGATGCCCTAGCCTATCGAGTCTTCGAACAGACGAAATGAAATTTCCTCTGGTTGTTGCTCGTTCTCTTTTTGGCTTATCTGCCAGAACGGGATCTCGTTAGCTGTTGAATCAAGACTCTCACTTGGGGGCTGCGTTGTCGAAGCCGAGCTGAATTCGTTTTCTGAAGCGATCGAATTGTCAGTTTGTTCTTTACTTTCGTTCAAAATCTCAGTCTCTAATTCGTCAGGAACAAAGCCTTCCAGTTGAGAACTACGCATTGGATTCTGCAACTTGCGAACGGCTTTGGCTTCAATCTGACGCACGCGTTCTCGAGTCACCTTAAAAATGCGCCCGACTTCTTCCAGCGTATACGTGTAGCCATCACCCAAACCGTATCGCAAGCGAATGATCTCACGTTCACGATAGGTTAGTGTCTTTAGCAACCCATCGATCTTGTCACGCAAAATGCAGTTCAATGCCGAACGCATCGGAGTGTCCATGTTCGAATCCTCAATAAATTCGCCAAAGCTGCAGTCGTCACCTTCGCCAACCGGACGGTCCAGCGAAATTGGATTGCGGCCGATGTCCATCACTCGTCGCACTTCTTCGACTTCCATTTGAGCCCGAGCAGCGATCTGTTCGGTCGATGGGGTCATGCGAGTTTCTTGACGCAATTG
>CAZKTR010000467.1:0-3046 GCA_964555525.1 uncultured Pirellulaceae bacterium | reverse complement strand
TGCCACGTAACATTGCCTCATCACTAATTCGCTTGTCGTGATTCCCTAAAACATAAAACACACCATACTTGGCTTTCAGCTGACCGATCGTTGATTCAAACCACGGCAAACAAATTGCTTCGTCTACCAAGTCGCCCGTGATCACAACCATGTCCGGTTCAAACTGATTTGCTTCCTTCACGATCTCCTGGAAATACTCAATACAAATGTGCCCCGTTAAATGTAAATCCGACAACTGACAGATCTTAAAACCTTCCAACTGATCTGGAATATCAAACGCCAAAGTCACCTTCTGCAGTGTCAACTTGGAGGCCTCGTTAAAGGGAATTGCCCCCAATAATTGCGGCACGGCACCTTCAAAAAAAGCTCCTGACACCTTTTCATGTACCCGCTCTCGAATATCCAACCAAACACGCTCACTGCTGACCACGGACGCTGGCAAGCCAACAATAAACCGTCGATTCACCCAGCGACCTACAAAATAAAAGCTCGAAATAACCGCTACGGCCATGTAGATTTTGAACACGATGTAGTTCGAATCGAAGGTCGTATCAAACCACAAACACATGCCGACCACCATATAAAGGAACGGCAGTACCACGACCGGCACGATTATTTTTTCGGATTGCTTGCGAAATTTACGCGGTAACGCAGTCGCGTGAACTCGATTGAACACGACACACCAAATGCCCAAGTGACCAACAAAGCACAGTAACCATAACACCAGCGAAACGGGATATTCACTGGCCCATCCTAACCAACGAACATCACCCAAACCGAAAATCCAAGGAACCCAGTCCATGCGGGCTTTCTATAAATCCATAACAAACCGGTCGCGAACACGACCGAAAACTAACCCTGTCTCCAAGGCAGAAGTGCTTTCAATTTCTTCCAATAAAAACCGTAAAGTCCCATTTCCGGCCAAGCCGATTTGTTCTCACGATTTAAAACGCGGATTGTAACCAATCCGATCACTTCAGAACATACGGAACACCCTGAGACATTGACGACCAACACGAGACGATTGCTGTTTGGTAACCCCTGCCAGCAAGATAGACTTAAAGTAGCCGTAGAACCCAAGTAGTCCTAGCACCCCGAAACGAGCCACCTATGTCACCACCAACACCCAAAGTCCTATTATTGGGTGACTATTGGCATTCGGATTTCCGCACACTGATCGCCAACCCAGCCTGCATGACCACCTTGGTACCGACTGAACAACTTTCGGACGAACATCTAGCTGATGCTAGTTTTGATTTAGCAATCTTAGCTGCTGCCCGTCGTGATCAATTCTCGCATGAATGGATTGAGACAATCCGCGGCAAGCTGGCCCCAACGCCGCTGATTGCGATGTTGGGTTCATGGTGTGAAGGCGAACAACGTTCGGGTGAACCATGGCCAGGTGTACAGCGAGTATATTGGCATCAGTGGCGAAGCCGGTTCGATTTTTTCCTGAAGCAATTGGCTTCAGATCAAATCTGCGATTGGCATTTGCCTGCCACTGCCAATCATGCCGACGGTGTTATCAATCCTAACTTGAAAAACGCTTTCGGAATCTCTGAACACGAAGGCGTCGTGGGCGTCAGTGCAGTTTCTGAAATGCACTATCAAATGATTGCCGACGCACTGCAAGTTTTTGAAACCAAACCCTTCTGGATCGAACACCAACAGTGGGAGGATTCAGCGATGAAACAACCATCACTGATCGTCGTTGACGGAGATTCTTGGAACCAAGAACTAAAATCCCGCATCGACTGGTTGCGCAAAGATCTTAAAATCGATTCGCCGATCGTACAGCTACTAAATTTCCCTCGTCCTTCGGATCTGCCAGCATTACACGCCGCGGGAATTATCGAAGTTGTCTCAAAACCATTTCAGCTGAGCGACCTCGCGCTGGCGATCGAACGTGCAAAAGTGCCCAACAGCTTAAGCCTGTCGTAACTGGGATCGCCGGTCCAGGAGCACCGGCAATTCACCCGAAGTCTGGCGACAACGGCTACGTAGTTGGGCTCGCCAGCCTGCTGTAAGCGTAGGACAGGCTATGCCACTGCAACATCTTGCTTCTTAGAACGCATCCGAATGTTGATCATCTCGACAATCAACGCAAAGAACATCGCAAAGTAAATGTAGCCTTTATCAATATGAGCCCCAACGCCCTCGGCCACCAACATCACACCGATCAAAATCATGAAGCTCAGTGCTAACACCTTCACTGTCGGATGATTCTCTACGAATCGACTCACCGGTTCCGCAAAGACCAGCATCACGCCGACTGCCAAAATAATCGAGGCGACCATTACCCAAATATTGTCTACCATCCCCACCGCCGTGATCACCGAATCCAATGAAAACACAATGTCCAAAAAAGCAATTTGAATCAATACCGACGCAAATAGCTTGCTCGACTTTACTGGAACATGCTCGGCCTCGTGACCAAACGCGTCGTGCATTTCATGAACGCTCTTACCAACCAAAAACAAACCGCCGAGGAACAAGATTAAATCCTTGACCGAGATCCCATTAGATTCTTTAAAGTGCTCTGCATTAACTTCCTCGACGACGCTCGATGACAAATGACTATGCTCGGGATCTTCGGTTGATGACATCCGCTGGACAAGCGAAGTTGGTACGCCAAGATCCGTCAAATTAAATATCGGTTTCTGAAACTGTTCCCCCCTAACAAAGAAGAACAACACCAGCAACAACAGTAAACGCGTGATTAACGCTAAAGCCAAACCCAGTTTTCGAGCCAGCGGTTGTTGTTCTGCAGGCAGCTTGCTGGAAGCGATCGTGATAAAAACGATGTTGTCGATACCGAGCACAATTTCCATTGTGGTCAATGCCAAAAGTGCGATCACTAATTCCATTGTTTCGTTACTCTTGTCCTAGTCTGCTGATAAGGAAATTCGCCCGCGCGGGCGTTTCGGCCTCTCATGCAAGCGAAAATCAGGTGGGCTGAGACCATGTGATAGACGATTCGTTTGTCTTGGACAACCTGAGCACCAGAGAAAAAACACTGCAACGCTCGGTGCTTCCAAAGCTTAAC
>CAZKTR010000466.1:0-3048 GCA_964555525.1 uncultured Pirellulaceae bacterium | reverse complement strand
CAACTGCGTGAAATTCGGCTACGAGTTCGTGAAATGATTTCAGAGCAGTCGACCGTCCTTGCCGACCTAGAAAAGCAACTAGAATCAAACGGAATCAAACGAGTTTTAGCGACCGACGTCACCGATACCGAACGCGAGTTACTGCTAAAACGATTCAAAGCTGAAACGGTATCCGCCGTCACGCCAACCGCCGTCGAGAACTCATTGAATCTTTCGTTCCTGCGCGTGGCACGCCTGACCGTTTGCGTTCGTTTGAAAAACGATCCCTCAACCACACTCCACCCCGTCGAAGACGCCGACACTCCCGCCCCCAGTAAATCGCTCACCGAACTCTCTGAAGAACCATCGGATCGGTACGCCCTACTTCCGCTGGAGCAATCCCAGTCGCGATTTTGGTCGCTGCCGAGTGACCGCGGCTACCGATACATCTTGCTAGAAGACGTCGTGCAGATGTTTTTGGCGGAGTACTTCGCTCCCGATTCAATTATTGAATCGTCGACATTGCGGATCACTCGCAATGGCGATGTCAAACTGGTCGAAGACGGTCGAGCAGATCTATTGCTAGGAATGCAAGACATGCTGAACGCGCGTACCAGTAGCGGCTGCGTACGAATGGAATTGAGTAGTGCCACCAGCCCTCAGATGCGAGCGTTTTTGGAATCGACGATCGACGTCGCACCAGACGACGTCTATCTGGTCGATGGCCCGATGTCGTTTTCAGATTACTTTTCGCTGGCGAGCGTTCAAGGCTTCTCAGAATTGAAAGACAAGCCCTGGCAACCCCAACCAGCGCCCAATCAAAATTTGGGCGAACGAATTTTTGAATCGATTGCCGAAGGCGACCAATTGCTCTATCACCCGTATCAATCTTACGGCCCGGTCATCGACTTCATCAACGCAGCCGCGGAAGACCCTCAAGTAATCGCAATCAAGCAGACGCTCTACCGAGCCGCGAAGGACAGTGCCGTCGCCCATGCGTTGAGGAAAGCTGCCGAAAACGGCAAGAACGTGACTGCAATCGTCGAACTAAAAGCCCGGTTTGACGAGGCCCGAAATATGTTCTGGGCCCGTGAACTCGAGGCCGCCGGCGTCGATGTGATCTACGGCATCCGTGGCTTAAAAACCCATGCCAAGATGTGCTTAGTGGTTCGCAAAGAAGTCAATGGCATCCGCCGCTATGTTCACTTTGGCACGGGGAACTACAACGAAGCCACGGCCAGAATCTACAGTGACGCCAGTTTATTCACATGCGACGAACAACTCGGCATCGACGCGGTTCACTTTTTCAACGCGATCACCGGCCTGTCGGTACCACAAACGATGAACAAATTAGCCGCCGCTCCGATCAACTTGCGCCAATCGTTACTGGAATTGATACGCGTGGAAACCGAAACCGCCTTAAACGGTGGAGCAGGGCAGATCACTGCAAAATTTAACTCGCTCACCGACCAGCAAATCATCAACGCGTTATACATTGCGTCCAACGCGGGAGTCAAAGTCCGTTTGAATATCCGTGGCATCTGCTGCTTAGTTCCCGGTCAAAAGGGGCTCAGCGAAAACATCAAAGTGATCAGCGTCGTTGACCGGGTACTGGAGCACGCTCGTTTGCTCCGCTTCAAACACGGTGGTGACGACCTGCTATTTATGTCCAGCGCCGATTGGATGAGCCGTAACTTGAATCGGCGAGTCGAATTGATGGTGCCAGTAACCTCTCCGGACTGTAAGGCACGTCTGAGCCAGATTCTGGACAGTTATTTCAACGACAATGTTGCGGCGATGGAACTGCAAACCGACGGCGAATATGTTCCGGTCAAGAAGAAAAAGAAAGCGCCATTTCGCGCCCAAGCACACCTCCAGCAAGAGGCCGAACAGATTTTTTCAGCGGCGAAGAACTCCAGCGGTAGCGTGTTTGAGACCCATCGCAAAAAGTAGTTCGCAGTACCGCCTTCAGGCTATTGGTAACTTAGCCTCCAGCCTGCCTTACGCGCCGGCCGAGCAACATCACCAGTTCCACACCAACGAAAAAAGCCGCTTTGGTGTTGGCCATGGTTTAGAAAAATCTAAACGTGGCTTACACCAAAACGGCCAATTATTTTGTCAGGTCAACCGGACGGCAATGATCTATAAGAACTTGCGCGGCGAGAATTCAAACGCGTCGGGAAGTTGTTCAGTATGCTTGACCGCTTGGAGCAAAATCTTGTCTGCCTCGACAGGCCCAAACGCTCCACACATCCAAACAAACAAACTATTGATGATCTTATGTAACTCCTTATCATCGCCACTGATAGCCGTTGCAGTGTTTGAGCCTTTCGCCCATTCAACCACCTTGCTACCGCACGGCTGCGACAACTTCATCTTTAAAATTTCTCCTAGGAAGAAATCTTTGCAAGACTTAAGCTTCGCATCACCATGCTTTTGAACTGCAGCCACAACCTGAGTCATCAACGTATTGAACACCAAATCACGACCAGTCAGACCCGTTACTCGGGGAGCTGACTGAGCCCCACCGGCTGACGGTGTGGTTCGGGTCAACGTTTCACTGGGGTCTGGCCCAATTTGATCGGCAGTCTTAGTTCGCACGATCATCATGCGACCTAAAAGTGTTTTACTTTGAAGAGCCGGATGGTCGATGCTATCTCGCAGTCGCTTCACCAATTCAGTGTAGCGTATTTCAGGCTTATCGCCGTACTCATTGTCTAGAAGATCGATCGCACGTTGTACGACTTCAACGGGAGTCCCCTGGTCAAGCGAATTGAACAGAATCCTTCGTCGCAGAGACTTTTCTTGTTGGCTAACACTCATAATAAATTCGTCTGATGTTTTTGGTAGGGGAGAAGAAATGCGGGCAGTAAACTACCCGCATCACTGAAGCAAGTGACTAGCCGTGCAAAGTCGCTTGGAATTCAGGGTAACCAACTTCGTGGTGCTCACTAAAGTCAAGTCCACGCTGCTCGTCCGTCGTGCTAACACGCAAGTCGACCACGAAGGAAACAAGCTTGAAAGAAACCCACGCCATTGTGAATGTCCAAACACCACAAGCAACGATAC
>CAZKTR010000465.1:0-3048 GCA_964555525.1 uncultured Pirellulaceae bacterium | reverse complement strand
AAAACGAGTCATCAAGATCGCAGAAGACTATCAAGAAAATTTGCAATGAATCAACGACCTATCGACTCCGGCGACGCTTTTCAGCGCGAGCCGCATCGAGAACATGTTGGTGTACGAAATAGCCAAACCCAGCTTTTTCTAACCGGAACACCAACTGGTTCTTCGAACAATTTAGCTCCTTAGCACAAGCTTCCAAATTCCAATCGCTTTTGGCTAGTTGGCTCAGCAAATATGCTCGTCGAGTTTGTGCGCCGGACAAACGAAATGACTTCATGTACTCCAGACGTCCATCAGCTCGAACGATAAGCTCTCCGATGTGATTTTCCGAGTTTGGATCGAGATCCGTAATAAATCGTTGCATCTGAAACGGTCCCATCTTATAAATCCGCTCAGCATGAATCGAACAATCAATCAACTTCGTCGTCATGATTCGATGCAACTTAGACCAGTCATCTCGAACCCGAGCCAATTCTCGGCGCAGGTCTTCGACGGATTCAACTTTTTTGGAATCAATGGGTTGTGGATGGTAGACATTTTCTTGACTACTCAAACCATAAATGTAAATCAACTCGCCGAACATGTCGGTTATCAATGTGCCGTGTAAATCACGATAGTCGTCCGGATGAGGAACAACGAAAATCGACGCCAACGCATCCCCAACAAACACTAAGACACCGACTTGATTTGGATGGATCTCAAACACGCGCAAAGCATCTTCCAAGCCGCATACCCACCGTCCGGGAATCACATTCTCCGAGCGCGAGCCCAATCCATTCTGAAACATGGAACGCGAATATTCCTCCCACGCGATACTTGGACCGCCAAAGTGGAGGTTCAAAAATCCTTCCATCGCCATATTAAGAGGCAGGAAACGCAGTCGTTGCCTCGCCTCTTTAGCTCGCATTTTTGACAGCACGCGCGCCGTTGCAAAGCCAAAATCATGAACCGTACCATCGGTTGTCTTTGGCGGTTTATGCGAACTTGTCTGCGCACCAAAGGCGGCAACAGGAGTCCCATCACCGGTCCAATCGGCGACCAATGCATGTGGGACAAACGAGTAATAATTCATATTGCCAGACAAATTAACGGCAGCAATATCTTCCCCATAATTTCTACCCGTCAAACGCAAATCCTCTCGGACATCCTCGCGCAGTAACGGTACCAAACGAACGCCTCCAAGAACTTGAGGAGGACCCATTTTAATATCGCCCAGCGAAATCGACTCTAACTCAATTTGTTTTCTACTCACGCGCCACCGCCAATCATCGTATCGGCCAGAACCGCCAAATAGTCTTCAAGCACGTTCAATTTGGCAGAGCCATTGGCAAACCGAGCAAATCCAATCATCGTCGAAATATCTTCCGCGTCTCGCAGCCCAACGGTCGCGATTAAATCCAATGGCGCATCTCCGGGGCTGTCTCGGAAGGAATTCCCAAGCGGCTTTGGAGAGTAATGGTTCGAATCAAAAACTGGATTCATATGGATGATTTCAGGCATTTTGTGCTTGGCGATTTTTTCTTGATAAACACGTACAACTTGGGCAGCCAAGTCCGGCGGATCGTTTTCGTATCCATCAGAGATAATCACAAGCAGATCGGGCTTCCACTGAAGCGCTTCTAAAATCGGTTCGCCAAGCCCGGTTTGGCCTTTGGGCGTCACCAATACTTCATTCTCTGATTCAACAGGAAGCGTCCAAAACGCTTTGTATTCCTGAGACGCTTGACGAAGCAGGAAGCTGCTGGCCAGCGCAACTGCCAGTGGCCTGTTTCTCTTCTGGCGACTACCTGCGGAACTACGGCTACGGTCCAAGACCGCCGCCACTCGCCCAAGCGACAAAGGTAAACGCTTGATCGCTCGCTCCACCGATCGCTGCATCGCAGCTTCCAGTTCCTCCATGCGTTCGGCCCGTTTCTTCGAATCAAGCGAGAGGATGTAGATGGCGAGTCGAGTCGGGCTTGCTTGCGACAGATCGAAATCAAATTTGACACCCCGAGTACGCTCGGCAGTGGCTTGAAAACGTAACTTTTCGGTTGCGGTCATCTTGTGTTCAATCTTCTTAAAGAAGACGTCCCGCGGGACTTTGTGCTTTTGCGCAAGTGATTCGGCAACAGTAAATGGCAGATCATAAATTGCAGCAGCGCTGTAATGTGCTGCCCGATATTGATCAAGCAAAGGAATCGCATAAGACTTTCGTCGTTTGAAATCGAAAAGAAACGATCCGATTTCCGGTCCAAGTTCTAAATGGGCATGAGCCGCCGCAGCCCGATACTTACGACAGTACTTAACCGCATCAAACGCTGGTTCACGGCGAGATTTAAGGTAACGTTTAATCGTCGCACGAGTCCGCCGGTTGTTTACGCGGCGGGACTGCAACCTTTTAAAAAGCTTGAACACTCGATTGGCTGGCAAACTTTGCAAACCACTAGCAACTAGCTTTCCCTCTTCAATTCGGTGCTCCGGATCAGCTGGTGCACCACTGGCGAGTAGATTAGCAATGATTTCAGCTCGATTAAAATGATTGATTCCCGATGCAATCGTCCGCGCGTAGATACGACGATAATTATTCATCACATACTGATGCAGAAAATCGATCGAGACCGACTGCTCAAACCGGTCGGTATAGAACTCATTCTGTCGAGTCGCTGCGAAACACGCGTTGATGAACATGACCAAATCTTCACGATCACTTTTTTCACGCAATCGTTCGTAGTACTCGTTAAGAGTTTCGCTACCACGTTGAGTATGTTGACGTTCGTTCAAAGCGTACTGCCATTAGAAAAAAAGACCGTTCGGGGAATACAAGAAACGACGCGCTAAAAAGCGTCAAAAGCTCACACGGAAGTCGCTTCTAAGTCCCACGAACGGTTGTTCGGTGCCTATAAATATGCTGGCTTTGAAGAATAAATGCAAGCCAATTCCATACTGACAAACCATTCTAAAAAATGTTCGGCCAAAATTTCGTTGCAAAAACAACTACCTGTTGCCGGTTAAGGCTTGCCAATCTTCACGACGGCAAGATCCCCACATACTTTTGGCGTCAAAGGCATT
>CAZKTR010000464.1:0-3051 GCA_964555525.1 uncultured Pirellulaceae bacterium | reverse complement strand
GGCTGTCTGAACGGATCAGGCCTTCAAGCATTTTTGCGTCTTCAGGTTTGCCACACACACCCAACATGGTGAAGTAGAGACGACGCCGGTTGATGGTCGTTTTTGGTGACTTGATAAACTCAAGCAGCTTTTCTCGCTGCATTTGGTCCTTAAGCTTCAGCAAGTCTTCGTAGGGAGCGGCGGCGAATTCGTCGAACGCATCAAACGCCAGAATCTTCTCTTTGTCTTCAAAGTACTGTTGGAAAAAGGCAAGTCGCTCGGGGCCGCTGGCAGGTAGCTCGCGAATTTTTTGTAAGTATTCAAAGACTCGCTCAGTTGTCTTGATCGGCGTGGTCCAAGCGATGTCCGGCGCTCCTTGGCCCATGATCAAAAACTTTTGTCCCACAGGGTAAACGCCAACGACCTGAGTTTTGAAGGTCATGCCAGTGTTAACGATTTTCTTGCCCTTGAGCACGCCGACGATTTCAAACTTGCCGTCCGGGAAATCAAACGTGTCGGTCTCGGGCAGTTGGGGCTTTTCAACTAGCTTGGCCACGACCGCGACTTCTTGTTGTTCAATCTGCTCGGAAAACGTCAGCGCCACCGCCGAACAGAATGGGCATGTTGCCATTGCGACAGCCTGCTGCCCAATAAATACACACAGACCGACGATCACTAGCATCAGAATCGTGGTTGGGCGGAATACAGACAAATACAAGCGGGAATGCATAAAGGCAAGGCGGCGAAAAAAGTGAGGTTTTGAGTCTGCGGTATGGTAACCTTTTCTCTCGTTTAAGCAAAACAGTTTTGAAGAAACTCTAATAAATAGGCCTTGCTGGCATCGGACATTAAGTAAAGTTTGAGTCAATCGTCGTACTTTGAGGTCCATTGGTAGTTTGGGCGATCCAGTTCACAAAATTTGACTTTTTGGTCGCCGCTGGGCTGCTAGAGGCCCAAGCAGCGAGAACCACTAATCGGTTAGCGCAGAACCGCCGATCGGGTATTATCCAGATATTAACGGGCCAAAGCGTCTTATAAATAAGAGATCAAACAATGGATGAAATTCAACTAGCAAAAGTCTGTGAGACCGAAGCCAAAGAGCAGGCGTTGTTATTTAAGGCGGTTTTGGAGCAAGAAGGCATAGAGGTTATGGTTAAAGGCCTCGAATCCTCCGCTCTGGGTGATGCGCTCGACGGAGCGGACGTCGTTGAATTGTTTGTGAAAATCACCGATGCCGAGCGAGCTAAGCGGATGGTGGACGAGATTTTGGCCGAAGATGGCGAGCCGATTCCCGCTTGGACTTGTGAGTGCGGTGAGAACGTAGACGAGGGGTTTTTTGTCTGCTGGTCGTGCCAAGCCGAATACAAACCCGCCGAATAAACGCAAACCAGCCGAATAACGAAAGAAAAGCACGCCGATCATGGCCTCAAACAAAAATCGAAAATCCTCCGCCGCCGAACGCTTCGCTCCAACGGACAAGCAGCCCAAACCGGCCTCAGCAAACCAGGCACCCCCCAAACGTTACGGGCTGTTGGCTTTGTTTCTATTGATCTCCATTGGTGGAACCTTTCTCGCGATCTCTCTTCGCCCCAAAAATCTGGCACCGCAATACAAAGCCGTCGCCATCGATGGGAGAGAGTACGAACATGATCCCACAGCATTTACCCAAGGGTTGGTTTGGGAGGACGGGATCTTATGGGAGAGCACCGGGCAAGAAGGTAAGTCTACGATTCGCAAAGTTGATATGAAGACCGGCGAGGTCTTGATAAAAAAGCCGCTTGAAGACAAATACTTTGGCGAAGGTTTGGCGTTACTGAACGACAAACTTTATCAGCTAACATGGAAGAATCAAAAGGCACTCGTCTACGACCGCGACTTAAATCGAATTGCCGAGATCCCTTACAAAGGGCAAGGTTGGGGGCTGACCACCGACGGCAAGGTTTTGATTTTAAGTGACGGAACGGATCGAATTCGGTTTGTCGATCCAGATACTTTTGAAACCATCCGAACGATTAAGGTGATGCAACCTGGCGGTCAACGTATCACCGAGTTAAATGAGTTGGAATATATCGAAGGCAACATCTACGCCAACCGTTGGCACACCCAGACCATTTATGAGATCGATCCGGATTCGGGCGACGTTACCAAGACGATTAATTTGGCGGGGTTGTGGCCGGTTAAAGATCGACCTAAAGGTGGAGTGATGAACGGAATCGCGTTCAACGGGGTAACCAAAAAAATGTTGGTTACCGGCAAACACTGCCCGAAAGTGTTTGAAATAGATCTCGTCGAAATAAAACAGTAGCTGCCGATGAGTTGATGTTGGGCGTTTATCGACGTCGCATGTGTTAAGACGTTGCGGGTGTCAGTTTAACGACTAGCCGGCAGGCGCTGGCGCGCGGAGGCAAACGAATATGCCCTATAGCTCGTCGTTATCCGGCTAAACCAAGTGCAGCGACTGCCACAAACTCGGGTCTTCTTGGATCGGAAGCTGTGGTCCGATGGCGAGCGTCTGTTGGCCTAGCTCACGATCGACGATCGCGTAGTTGAAACCAATATTGCGGTGCTCATTCGCGTCCCAGCCGTTGAGGGTTTCCCCAGGTACGAATGCTTTCAAGACGTAGCCGGTTTTAGTGATCTTCGAAGTCGCTTGGACTGGTGAGCGATTGATCGTTGGAGAATCTGCTCGGCTGCGATTGATTTTAAGCATCGATACGAGTGGCTTGTTGTCTTTGGGCCCTGAGGCTGGCAGCACCACAAACCAATGGCAAAACTTCGTCGCGCGGTGAACGTTGTGAGTGTCACGTGTGTCAATCCAGAACTGGAGGCCATCGCTGTCCAGCAGTTCCGAATGGCGACACCAGAGCGCTTGTTTTTTGGTGGTGACTGAGACTGAAATCAACAAGCCTTTTTCGTGCCAACCAACTCGCACGTCGGCGAAGTTGTGTTGGTTTTCGAAACTTCCCAAATGCGGCAACTGAAAGCTCTCGTCCAAATCGAACTTACTGTTCACTTTGCCTGTGTACTGCTGGCAGTTTAACCGATAGCGGAACAAAAGGTTTTTGGGGATCT
>CAZKTR010000463.1:0-3052 GCA_964555525.1 uncultured Pirellulaceae bacterium | reverse complement strand
GCAATCTGCCAATCCGACCAGAAAACTGGCGCCCCAAGTAGCTGATGTCGCCAGACTTCAGGATTAATGGGAATAGACCTCAGAAAAGCGATGTGATCGACTTTCGGCGGCTTCTACCGCATAAAAGTGCTCCTGCTGCTGGCCGGCCCAAGTGATTAGATCTTCGTCGACCATCTCAGCGACTTCACCGATTACGGTCACCATTGGATTGCGAATCTCTAATCGCTCGACCTGATCGGCGATGCCGCCGAGCGTTGCATACGCCACACGCTGATCGCTAAAGGTCGCTCGCTCAATACAAGCCACCGGCGTTTCCGGACTTCGCCCGACTGCGATCAAGCCCGCAGCGATGTCTCGCAAATTCTTCCGAGCCATCATCAACACGACGGTGTCCGTTCGAGCCATCGCCACAAAGTCAAGCTGGTTGCCCGCCAACTCAGGAGCCGTCTGCCCTGTGACAACCATGAACGATCGAGCAATACCGCGACTGGTAACCGGGATCCCTGCCGCGGCCGGCCCGGCAATTGCACTGCTGACCCCAGGAATCACACGTACCGGAACTCCGGCTGCCTTACAGGCCGCGATCTCTTCGCTCCCCCGACCAAACACAAACGGATCACCGCCCTTGAGCCGCACGACGAACTTTCCTTGACTCGCATGCTCGACCAACAGCTCGTTGATCTCGTCTTGGCTGACTCGATGATGCTGAGGAAACTTGCCAACGTCGATTTTTACCACGTCATCACGACACCACTGCATCACCGCCATTGAAATCAAACGATCGTAGATCACCACGTCCGCTTGCTGCAACGCTTTCATCCCACCGACGGTGATCAAATCCGGATCACCAGGACCAGCCCCGACTAAGTAAACATGACCTTCTTTGGCTGGCGGTGCCGAAGGTTCACTGACCGGTGACGACAACAGTTTCGCGTGTTCAACCTTACATCCAGCGTGACATGTCTTGCTGCACTTGGTAATGGGCTCACGACATGTTTTTCGGCATTGAGCCATTTGAGCGATCACGGCTGGCAGTTGTTCATGAGCGGCCAAAGGACTATCGCACAAACAAATCCCTGTTTGGCCCGCAACCAAACGTTCACCTATTAACGGAAACTGCAGATCATGTCCGGTCGGCAGACCAAACGCTGCTGGCGTGTCGTGAGTCATGTGAGGACCGAGGCTCACTAAGAACGGAAGCACGACGCAGTTGGGCGTCTCAATGGAATTGGCGATCAGACCTATTTCAGGGTCTTGATCCAAAAACGCCGCCTTGATCTCGAAGCCCGGGTGGTCATTCCGCAATGAATCCACCAACGCAAACGTCGCCGCGCCGCTGGTGGTATTACGACGAGTCCCGTGTCCCACGACAACGACCGTGGTATCGGCGGCAGTCAGTTTGTGTTCTTTCAGATGCCCTGCCAACCGATCGCTAATTGTTTTTGCGATCGCCGGATGCAGCCCCACGACAGGACTGATCGACAGCCGAAACTGATCGTAGTTAGCGTTCTGTTTGAACTTTTCGGGCAGCTTTTTTAAGTAATAACCATCGCTGGTCATGACCGGGATCACGATCGCTTCACCAGCCGGTAGCGATTCCAAGACCTCTGTCATCAACGGTTGCCCCATTAAGAACGCCGGTGTGATATGATCAAACAGCCCCATCGCTTTAAGCGACGCAGCCAAATCATGCAGCGGTTGATTCGAAAGCGGCAAGGCTTCCGAACCGTGGGCGGCAAGAATGAGACTGATCGGCTGGGGCATGTTTCTAATCGACACTCGGCCTATTGCAGACTTAAGAAAACAATTCAGAATCCGACCTACGATACAACTACTTCGGACGTCTAAGGATAGCCATGATCTAAGCAAAAACAAACCCAAACCTAAGTGAAAGTCAGCCGCTTAAACTAACGGTCTAGAACATCCCCTGAGCTACCAGCAGGGGATGCGATCCCTCCGCAGCAATGTCAGCAAATGCGAATCCGATTGAAGACTTGCTCAATCGTGCCGTGTATTCAAAACCCGCCAAATAGAATTTCACCAGCTTACAAGTAACGCCATGAAACCAGTTGACCGTATCGTTTGTATCGGCGATCTCCACGGAAACATCACCGAACTCTGCTCTCTATGGCATGCTCTAGAAAATAAACTTGGCACCGAACTGGACTCGGCAACGATCGTTTTCTTGGGTGACTATTGCGATCGCGGCCCGGACACGAAACGCGTCATCGATTGGTTGATTGATTTACGTGATCGCCGCCAGTCCAATACGACTCGATTTTTGTTGGGCAACCACGACTTTGGAATGGCTGCCTTTTTGCAATGCCCTCCTTTTAGTAGCTCACCACCAGCGGAGTGGCTGGATAAAACCAACCCAGGCTTTGCCGATGGTTTCTTCAAAGCCGCCGTTGAAGGATCGATGCACTACCAAGGTCGGCGCTGGGGCGGCAACCGAGTCTACAACGCGGACGCAACTTTCAAGAGCTACGGGCTTTCTTTTAGTCTCGCTGAAACCACGAACGACCACACTGCGTTTTTGGCGGCAGTTCCCGATGCGCACAAAGCTTTCCTAAGCGAACTCCAGTGGTGCATTGACCTGCCAACTTCGTTTGCCCCCGGACGCTTGATCGCAGTCCATGCCGGGCTCCACTCGCAACGACCACTCTCTCCGCAACTGGATCAACTACTAGCGCAAAACTATGACTCGCCCGATCTTATATCCGAAGGAAAGATTGGCCGCATCGCCGCCATTCATGCCCGCGGGGCAGTCGAACCCATGCATCCAGAGCTCACCGGAAAAGCGATCTTGGTTTCCGGACATCACGGCAAGTCCCACCAATGCGACGACCGTTACATCATCGACGCTAGTGGCGGGCGCCCTTCAGCAAGCCGCCCCATTCAAGCGCTTGTCCTCCCCGAGCGAAGTATCATCACGCACGTGGACTAAATAAATAGAATTCAACCTAACTCGAACATAACCGCAACCCAAAAACCATGTTACAGCTTCTCCGCTACAAACAGCAGCACGACTCGCTCGAACTGCCCTCTGAAA
>CAZKTR010000462.1:0-3062 GCA_964555525.1 uncultured Pirellulaceae bacterium | reverse complement strand
CGCCGATAATTCCAGTGGCTTCGTCGTTGGCGGCGTCGAAGCGGTGAGCGTAAATGGTGGCGGTGCTCATCTGCAACCAGGCTTTAGGCGGCGATGGCGACTGCTGGATCGCTTGCCCAACAACGCGAGTCGAATCAACACGCGAATCCATCATCTGTCGCAAGTTGGTTTCGGTATAGCGGCAGTTGACGGTGCGGCCGGCCAGGTTGATGACAACGTCAGATTCGTCAACGTGTTGTTGCCAATCACCGAGTGTTTTGCCGTCCCAACGGGCGGTTGGGTTTTCGCTATTCCGGGACAAGATCACAACTTGGTGGCCATGAGCTTGGAAATGCCGTTTTAGGATCTGTCCGACTTGGCCAGAGCCGCCGGGGACTAGGATGTTCACAATTGTTTCGACTCGGCAGGATAAAAGCAGCTTTAGTGGTACAACCGAAGATATTCCGAAGGTTTAACGCCGTTTAGTTGCTTTGAGGGAGCTGAAAGAAGGGTTTTTTTGGCAATCAAACTTAACTATTTATGTTTCCGACCGGTCTGTTCAGAATGTTTTTGCTTGCCAATAGATCGGTAACCGAATAGGCTTGTAAGGTTATTCTTTAGCTCTTACACCCCCTTTGGCAGGAACAAAATGAATAAGAATTGGTTTTTGATGATCTGCACAGTGTGTGCGTCGTTTGTGTTTACGGTAACCGGCAATGCTCAGGTAGTTGTTTACAGCAACGACTTTGAAGATGGAGACATGCTGGCCGAGATTGGCTCGGAGACCTTGGTTGATGGATCAGCGGCGGTTTCGATAGTTCCAGTGGCGGTTCCGCCAGACGAGACACTCGGCAACAACGTTTTATTGCTCGATCGAATTGATCCAAATGACGGCATAGAACTGGATTTGACGTTGAACCTTACTGACACCTTGTCGCTTACCGACGGCAATACAGTGACCATCGATTTTGATTACGCTGCACGCCGTACAAATGGAGTTTCTAGGACGATTTTTGTGGAATCCATGGATTCCGCAGGAAACATTGTGGTGCGCTTTGTACTTGGCGAATTGAGCTCGCTTGGGGTTGGTGCGAATGCCGCCCGGCAGCGGCCTGGTTTTTCGGTTTTGAACGATATGGGTAGTAGCGTAAACATGCCTTTTGGAGACCCGCCCGGCGCTTTCTGGTGGGGCTCAGACGCTACCCCAGACACTTTTGATGTTGACCGAGATGCACACATGTCTCTAACGATCGGAGCGTCTACTTTCGATTTTTCTACGATTAGTCAAGCCGGCGTAGAATTCAGTGCTACCGATGTGAGCAACTTCAACGGTACCTCTACAGAAATCGCCTCGGTTAGAGTCTGTAGCTTTGGAGTAAACTACGGAGGCTATTTCGACAACATCCAAGTTGCGGGCGTAGTGTCTGACTTTTTGCTGGGCGACGTTAATCGCGATGGCATCGTTAACTTCTTGGATATTGCACCATTCATCGGGGTTCTTACTGCTTCAGAAGATCAAGCCGAAGCGGATATAAATCAGGATGGCGTGGTTAACTTCTTGGATATTGCACCATTTATCGGAATCTTGACCGGTGCAGGTTCATAGCGGTGAATCGTTATCACTCCATGCAGCACAAAGAGCGATTACTCTTTGTGCTGCAGTCGTAGGTGCTGAGTGTCATGGATTGCGAAAATCAATCCGGCACACAGGTAGGTGTGTTCGTTGCTGAGTTATGCGAGTCCGCACACTCCGATCAGCGCCATTAGACGGAAGGGGCTGAAACCGCGTTGCGAGCAGAGGTACAGCTTTTCTTCACGACCGCGGAAACGCCGCTTGTACTCGGCGTGCCCTTTCAAGTGATAGGCGAATCGATTGACCAAGCCAGATTGAAAGCTGTACTTAAACAGCCAGCTCGTCAAGGCGCTGTTTTTCAGCTGGTCATCGTCGATCCAAGCCATCGGTGACAATCCCAGTTTGAGCTCGGAGAAGCCTTCGGATTGTAACTTTTCGATGATGTGTTTCATGATCGCTTGCTCGCTGTAGATAGGCGCGTCTGGGTGACGACGTTTGATGCAGGTTACAAAGCCAATCAATTGACCATCACGGTACATTGGGTCCAAAAAGACAAACGCTTGTAGCTGATCGTCAGGCGTATAGAAAAAGAACTTTCGCACGTTTGGTTCGTCTTTTAATACGATTGGCCGATTCAGAAAACGCACTTCCTTTTGCTTGACCGTTCGCGTTTTTCGCCAGGCTTCGGATACGGTTTCAACTTCGTCAGGTTGGACTTCGACAAAGTTGGCTTCTACGATTCGATAGTCGCGACGGGCACACCAATTGGCAGCGTAGCGAAGCCACTCTTTTTGCTTGCCGTTGAAATGGTAGTCAGCTAGGTCGATGGTTGTGTCGATGCCCATTTCGTTGGCGTAGAACCCGCGATCGACCAGTCGTAGGGCCAGCTGCTGACTGGCTTGGCAGAATACCGCTCGTTTGTGTTCTAACAAAAATCGTTCGATCAAGGGTTCGATTTGGTCCGATGAGGCGACGACGTCACCAAGCACAAACGTGATGCCCCAGCGCTTCCGATAGGCAATGAAACCCCGGTCATCACCGAAGTACTTCAATCGCGGTTGAACAACCAATGAGTATGCTAGGGAAAAATCGCCATACTGTTGGATTAGGTTGTGGCGAACTTCCGGCGAGACCGGACTTTCGATTTCCTTTCTCTGCCTAGCAGCCCAGTAGGTTTGGGATACTTTACCACGCTTTTTCTTTAATTTCAAAATCGAATTTTCCAGAGCGTCGGTGGGAGGCGGATTTGAGTAAACGGTCAAATAGCATACATGCTACCGCAAGCGACATTCTAGAGAAGATATGACATCAAAGCAGCCCTGATATTTCAGGGCTGCTGTTGATTTCTATTGCGTAACACTTTAACCCGCGGTCACGCCAGTGAGCCGTTCGCGCTAGTGTCGGGCATTACCAGAATGCCGCTTGACCTATCACTAAACGAGCACTTACTTTTCACCGATGGAAACCAAGTATCCTTGTTTGCCCTCGGTATAGCGAGCATAAATATGGT
>CAZKTR010000461.1:0-3070 GCA_964555525.1 uncultured Pirellulaceae bacterium | reverse complement strand
AGACCAAGAACCGGTCGGAAGTTGCTGGTAATCGCAAGAAGATGTACAAGCAAAAAGGTACGGGTAACGCTCGTGCTGGTTCGCGTGCTTCGAACATTCGTCGTGGCGGTGGACACGCGTTTGCGATTCGCAATCGTGACTACAGTTACCGCTTGCCTCGCAAAGCAATCCGCTTGGCGACTCGCATGGCGTTGGCTGGTAAAATCCAAGACGAGCAAGTCGTAGTACTTGATAGCTTGTCAATGGACGCACCAAAGACAAGCGTTGTTGCAAAGATGCTCAAGGGCATGGGCCTTGAAGGTTCAACGGCTTTGATCACAACAGCGGATCACTCACCGAACGTATACAAGAGTGCTCGCAACGTTCCGGGTGTTGAAGTTTTGCAAGCTGCAGACTTGAACGCATTGGCGATTCTTCGCCCGCAGCGAATGGTCATCGAAAAGGCGGCCATTGACCAACTGAAAAACAAAGTCAAATCAGAAGCAAAGGGCTAGGTCATGGGCAAGGTATACACAAAGCGAACAAAGAAGCCAGTTGCACCGGCAAAGATCGTCTTGGAGCCACACCAAGTGATCGTTAAACCAGCCGTTACTGAAAAGGCAATGTTTCAGTCAACTGAGCTAAACCAATACACATTTAGAGTCAACATGCTGGCGACTAAGCCAGAGATCAAGGCAGCGGTAGAGTCGTTGTTCGAGGTCAAAGTGACTGGCGTTTCAACACAGATTCGCAAAGGCAAGCCTCGTCGAAGTCGTTTCACGGCTGGGCGAACCAAGACTTGGAAGAAAGCGATTGTTACGCTCGACTCCGAAAGCCGAATCGACTTCTTCTAAACAAGAAGTTTTGGGTTTAAGAGACAAGTGATCGGTTTCGATCGGAAGAAACAAATAAACGGACAAGTTTGATGGCAATTAGAAAATACAAACCAACCTCCGCTGGACGACGCGACGCGAGTGTTAGTGACTTTAAGGAACTAACCAAGGGCGCTAAGCCAGAGAAGAGCTTGCTGCGACCAATGGTGAAGACCGCTGGCCGTAACAACCAAGGTATTATTACTGCTCGTCATCGTGGCGGTGGCCATAAGCGTCGCTACCGAATCATCGATTTCAAGCGTGACAAAGATGGTGTTAAGGGTGTTGTGAATTCGATCCAATACGATCCGAATCGCAGTGCTTACATCGCTTTGATTTACTACATCGATGGCGACAAGCGTTACATCATTGCTCCTGAAGGTCTTGAAAAAGGCCACGAAGTAATGAGCGGTGCCGATGCGGCTCCAACCGTTGGTAACTGCTTGCCACTAAAGAACATTCCATTGGCGACAGTGGTTCACAATATTGAAATGCGTCCTGGCCAAGGTGGCATTTTGGTTCGCAGTGCTGGAACAGGTGCCGTCCTTCAAGCTCGCGAAGCAAACTGGGCTCAATTGGCTTTACCATCTGGCGAAATTCGACGCGTGCCAAGCAACTGCAAGGCAACGATCGGAAAAGTCGGTCACTCAGAACACGGTTCAGTTGTTTTGGGCAAGGCTGGTCGCTCACGTTGGTTGGGTCGTCGTCCACACGTTCGTGGTACTGCGATGAACCCGATCGATCACCCGCACGGTGGTGGTGAAGGTCGTACAAAAGGTGGTCGTCATCCGGTTAGTCCGTCGGGCGTTCCAGCTAAAGGTGGTCCAACTCGTCAACGAGCCAAGGCTTCCAACGCTTCGATCGTACGCCGACGTAAGTCACGACGTTATGGTCAACTACGAGTCAAATAACACTAGATAGTTAGCTACAAAATCAAATGAGTAGATCACAAAAAAAAGGACCGTTCGTAGACGAAAAGCTGTTCCGCAAAGTTCAAAAAGCGGAAGAAGCCGGAAGTCGCGAGCCAATCAAAACTTGGGCCCGGTCTTGCACCGTCATTCCTGAGTTCATTGGCTACACTTTCCTCGTTCACGATGGCCGTAAGCATGTCAAAGTCCAAGCGACTGAAGACATGGTGGGTCACAAGTTGGGCGAATTCGCTCCAACGCGAACCTTTAAAGGCCACAGTGGCAGCAAGAAACGATAGTAACCGCCGCTGACGTTATTCAGCAGCAACGTTTGAATCAAAAAACATACGAAGCAGAATCATGGTATTTCGATCAAAACACAAGTACGCTCGAATCAGCGCCCAAAAGGTGCGTCCGATTGCGGATTTGGTTCGCGGCAAGTTCGTCGACGAAGCCTTGGACATTCTTAAGTACCAACCTCAGCGTGGTGCTCGGATGTTGGAGAAAGTCATCAAGACTGCACTTGCTAATGCGTTGGATCCGGATCAAAACCCGGGTCAAATGATCAGTGAGCAAAACCTGTTCATTTCGGAATGCTGCATTGACGCAGGACCGATGTTCAAGCGAGTTCGCCCAGGCGGACGCGGAATGTCGTTTTTGATTAAAAAGCGTATGTCACACATCCGTGTTGGCATTGAAGAAGTTTAGTACACACACATTTTTTTGGACAATCCAGCGGCAATAAGTTTTGTCGCGAGCATTGATAAGTTAGCGAGTCCAGTATGGGTCAAAAAGTAAATCCAGTCGCGTTTCGCACCGGTGTCATGGAAGGCTGGAAAAGCCGTTGGTACGCCAAGACCGGTGATTTGTTTGCAACGCTATTGGTAGAAGACAAAAAGATACGTGACTTTGTAGGTAAGCACCCAACGCAAAACTACAAAGCCGCTGGTATCGATCGAGTTGAAATCGAGCGTACTCGTGATGAAGTAAAAGTTACTTTGTTCGTGGCTCGCCCCGGTTTGATCATTGGTAAAAAAGGCCAAGAAGTCGAACGTTTGCAACTCGAAATTCAAAACTTGATCGGACGCCGAGTCAACCTAAAGGTTGAAGAGGTAAGTCGACCTGACCTGCAGGGCCAATTGGTGGCTGAGAAGATTGCAGAGCAGTTGCAACGACGAGCAAGTTTCCGACGTGCGATGAAACGTGCGGCAGAAGAGTCAATGGACGCAGGTGCTAAAGGGATCAAGATCCAGTTAGCCGGTCGTCTAGGTGGAGCTGAAATGGCTCGCCGAGAAAAACACATTAGCGGTT
>CAZKTR010000460.1:0-3072 GCA_964555525.1 uncultured Pirellulaceae bacterium | reverse complement strand
CATCGCCGATCCACAGGTCGCCGGTGATACGATCAAAACTGCAGCGGTAAGGATTTCTCAAGCCGTAGGCAAAAATCTCGTCGTCACCTGTTTGGCCAACAAACGGATTGGAGCTAGGAATCGAATAATTTCGACTGGTGTCATTTGGAAAGTCATCGCCATCAACACTTACGCGCAGAATCTTACCCAACAAGTTGTTGGTAGTCGTCTGCGAGTTGTTTAGCGGGTCGCCGCCTGCTCCGCCGTCACCGGTGCCGATGTATAGATTGCCGTCTGGGCCGAACTCGATCCAGCCAGCGTTATGATTGGTAAACGGCTGGTTGACCCTCAGGATGTCACGCGTGGCGATCGGATTACCTTGGGTAGGACTTTGACGCGTGTACTCCCGAACGCGCGTGTCGCCGGAGGCATCGGTGTAGTTCAAGTAGTACCTGCCGCTGGTTTGATAATCAGGAGCAAAGGCGAGCCCCAACAGTCCCTGTTCGTTACCAGTCGATACCGTTCCACTGGGAAGTGTAACAAACGTTGACCGCGTGCCGGTGGACAAGTCAATTCGCTCGATCGCACCCCTGTGCTGTTCCAATACGAACAAACTGTCCGAATCGCCGGGAGCCGAAGTGGCGAACACCGGTCGAGCAAGACCACTACCGACGATTTCAAAATTCAGCGTAGTAACATTCGTTTGACCTAACGCCTGGGTCGTAAACAAAAACGCCAGAACAGTGGCGGCAAAACTTCTACTCCAGCTAGCGATACTTCTAAGTCCCACCACAGTGTTGTTGTCGGTCATCGAGTCTTCTCCATTAATCTTTGCGGTCAGCCAGTCAATCAGCTTATTGAAGGCAAGCGATAAGTTCAATGAGTATTTCGTCGGACGCTTATTTATTGCAGCTCTCCGAGGCGTATTTCAATAATAAGGGCAATATGGCTCATACGATAGATTCGCAACTTCTCTCGGGCGTCGATCAACTTTTGTCGGCAGGACTCGGTCTCATTCGCTGTGCTCAAGAAAGCATAGCTCTGTCAGTCACGATCCTCTTCGTTTGGCGTATTTTTCATCGAGCTAATCAATTCCGCCTGTCTTTCGCGGCGTTCTTGAGCCTGACGCTTAATCCAGTACATCAGTAACTTATAAGTAATTAGCAATGCTGCGATGTAGTAGATCGTCACGGATCTATGCCTTTAACTATATTCAACGAAGAAGATATCTTGTATGTGTCTATTTAACTCTGCCGGGACATAACATTCCAACAATCGGAGATTTCCGATTAAACACTCCGCAAACGATAGCTCTCAGCACCAAAACTGGCAATTATGAAAACCACTGCCTTAACCAAGGTAGACAAATTCATCAATTGAGTTGCTTTCCAGCGCGAACGAGTAAAATATACAAGTGCTCATTTACCGATTCAATTTTTTATCCTGCTGGCCAACGAAGATGATTTTCAAACACTTGCTTGCGTTACTTTTCATGTTTGCAATATCCGCACCGCTGTTGGGACAAGATCTGGCCAACGTAGTTGCCGGTGATGTGATTGACAACGACACCTCGATTCCTGACGGAGCAACGATCAACCTTAATGGTGGAACGATCGCTTCAGGGACGAATTTCAGCGCAGCAGATTTTCCTAACGGACTGACGCTAAATATTAATGACGGTATCGTTGAACTAGACGTAGAAATCAACAACTCAACCATCAATATCGCGGGAGGACAAGTCGCACTGGGAGCGAGCAACTTGCAAGAAGGTGTGAACAACTTTGACAATACAATCACGATCACCGGTGGTGACGTGGGTGGTTTTTTTCAGCTACGCGGAAGCTCGACCCTTGAACTTGCTGGCGGAACGCTAGAGAGCTTCGGGACGCTGCTCGATGCAACCGCAACCGTTACTGGTGGAGCATTCACGCTAATGGACAACAACGGCGAGCTCAACATTTCTGGCGGAGAGTTCAACACCTTTCGAACATTCGGGAACAGTTCGGTTAATCTATTCGGAACCGATTTCGCAATCGATGGGGTTCCCATCGACGATTTGCTATTAGGTAGTGCTTTTGAGATTGTTAACCGAAACGTGACACTTTCAGGAACGCTCAGCGATGGATCGACGTTCTCCAATCTACTCGATTCGACAACTCCAGTGGGCAACCTAGATTTTGGCCCCTTCGATACCTTCGCCGATTTGCAAGCCGTGCCAGGATTTGCTTCGTCGGGATCTACCATAACGGTCACGCTCGTTCCCCTTCTTGGAGACGTCAACTTGGACGGTGAGGTTAACTTCTTGGATATTTCACCGTTCATTTCAGTTCTGTCGAGCGGACCGTTTCAAGTCGAAGCGGATATTGACGAAAATGGAGTCGTTAACTTCTTGGATATCTCACCGTTCATCGCAATCTTAAGCGGATCCCAGTAGGCTACCTCAAAACAACAAAAAGTAGAGCTGAACAGTACCACGGGATCATGACCGCGACTTCAACTTGCCGCCTTCGCGCGCATCACGTTTTACTATCCGTCGATTAAGGCGAGTGCTTTGTATTAAGCGTCACCGTTAGAATCGCCCCATAACTCCTTGGGTGACCGGCGACTTTGAAAATACAGCCTGCAATCGAATTTCCGTTTGACGCCCCCATCTTCGTCAACCAAACTCATAGAAGATTTTTCTTTTGCTTGAACAATGGTTCTGCAGCCATCGAACTGACCCGATCAACTTCGCACTTGGAACGCACCTATGATTCGTTTTGCTTTGATTCTTTTACTCTCTCTCACTACACCGGCTTTTGCTCAGCAAAAAGAGGCCAAGACGGACCCAAAGCCGGTGACCAGTCAAGAAAAAGCGGAGCAAAAACCGAAGCCCAAAAAGCGGAACGATCAGAACGAAACCAAATCAACCGAATCAAACGAATCAAGTTCGACTCAAGACAAGGACTCTAGAGAAACGACTGACGAAGACTCTGAGAATGAGGAAGAAAAAACCGAACCAACCAACACGGCGATGCTTGCAGGAGCTCTCAAATTCCGCAGCGTTGGGCCGGCGTTTATGTCGGGCCGAATCGGCGACATCGCGATCGACCA
>CAZKTR010000459.1:0-3075 GCA_964555525.1 uncultured Pirellulaceae bacterium | reverse complement strand
AGTGATGTGTTGCCTTCATTGATTGTGCTGTTGGTTTTCATGCCGGTGCTGTTGATGCGTGAACTGGTGCGGCACTACTGTTTTGCTCATTCAGAAAACACGAGCGTGCTGGGGATCGACTTGGCAATTTCGGTTTTGCAAATCGTTGCGCTACTATGTTTTGGTTACTTTGAAATTCTCTCCGGTGCAACGGTGTGGGTTGCCATTGGAATCGCATGTGTCTTGTCGATCGGCTTTTGGTATTTCAGATATGGGCCGAAGATTAAGCTTGTACGAAAGCGACTGAAGCCAGACTTGAAACAAAACTGGTCCTTTGGGAAATGGGCGGTCTCGGGACAATTCGTCGGATCACTACCGAATTATCTGCTGCCTATGCTGCTATTGATGGCAGTCGGGGCGGAGGGAACAGGGTTCTTTGCCGCTTGCATTACGTTGGTTGGTGTGGCGAATATTTTCAACACCGGCATGTTGAACTTCCTGACTCCGCGGGCTGCGAAAGTTTATGTGACCGAGGGAAAATCGGGGCTGAAGCGACTGCTGTTGCGGATGTACGGGGTATTCCTAGTCGCGGTGGGGGGATTTGCGATTTTGCTAACCATTTTTGGGAGCTATTTATCAGTCAAACTCTTCGGTCCCAATTACCATGGCTTGCAAACGGTGATGATATTGTTAGCAATCGCCAAGCTGTTCGAAGGGTTTTCTCACACTGCCAGTGGTGGGCTGTTTGCGATGGAAAAGATCAAGGCAAATTTTGGCGCCGATGTGATTTTAATGCTGGTCACGATATCGGCTGCGTTGTTGTTGATTAAACCGTACGGAGTGGAGGGTGCTGCGTGGACAACACTGATTGGAGCGGTGGTCGGATCGGGGCTTCGCAGCGGTTTGTTGATTAAGTTCCTTAACGAGGAACCAATTCCGAACGAGTTACCAGTTAGCGGAGGTGAAAATGTCTGATATTAGTACTTCTGCGTTGATTGGCGATACTGGTGATCAGTCCAATTCTGCGTTGATTCAGTGGATGTTTTCTCCGGTGGTGCTGTCGACCTTTTTGGCCTTCATGATCGGGACGACATTTTTCATCTCCGAACACTCGCTTGTGATGAGCAAGAACCTAAGTGAAAACTTTGTGGCGGAGATTGAGGATCAGGAATCTTGGGTAGATGGTGGTAACAAATTTCGCCAGATTTCCTTTCTTAGCTGTGCTGCGGTTGGGGCGTTGAGTTTGATTTTCGGCAGGACGGGAAGGTTTCGAATTAATTTGCCGGTTCTGCTAGTGGCTGCTTATGTCTTTTGGGCAGGAGCGAGTGCGGCTTGGTCGCTCGATCCTGGAACGACGGTGCGCCGATACATTTTGGTGCTCTGTTGCTGCATTGGTTGTTTGGGATTTTCAAGGTTCTTGAGCGTTAAAGATGCGGTTTTCGCAGCAATGTTGGTTTCGGTGGCCTATTTAGTAATCGGGATTGGCGCGGAGATCGGCTGCGGTTCGTTTCGCCCTTACAAGAGTGAGTATCGATTTGCGGGGACAGTGCATCCGAATATTCAGGCCGCCACGCTGGCCGTTGGCTGCATTGCGGCTTACTCCATGGCCCGAATCAAACCCGATGCTCGAACTATCTACTACAGTATTTTCGGCTTTCTGTTTCTGTTCTTGGTGCTTACCAAATGTCGCAGTGCGACCGGTGCTGTGCCGGTGGCTCTGGGAATCATTTGGTTTGCTGCACAACCCGCGCGAAATATCGTAATTGGAACCATCGCCGGATTTTGGTTGTTATCGAGTATTGTCCTGCTTTGTATCGTGACGGATTTCAACCCGGTCACGGCGAATTCAGACGTCTTGTTGCTGGGGCGAGCCGAAGAGACGGGGGAGTCGCTAACGGGGCGACTGCCTCTGTGGGAGGATCTTTCGGAATACCTTGGTCGTAGTCCTATGAAGGGCTATGGGTTTGGTGCGTTTTGGACACCCAAGCACATTTACGAAATTGCGGTTTCCCAAGAATGGGTGATTAGCGAAGCCCACTCGTCCTATCTTGATACAGCGTTGCAACTTGGCGTCATTGGTGCGGTACTGTTTACGGCCATCATCGTTTGCACATTTTTGTATTCGGCGATTCTTTCACGTGTCACAAAAGACCCCGCGTATTTGTTTCTCGTTGGAGGAGTTTTCTTCTGCTTGATGCGCGGATTTACGGAGTCGGGCTTGACCGGTGCGTCGCCGGTTTCCGCATTCTTTTTTATGGCGCTGGCGGCACATTCATGGAACGGAAGTAGCGTGCCATCAGATGCCAATCGTAACCACAGTAATTATTTGAGTCAGCCTGCTTGACCTTTTTTTTGTTAGGCAGTGAACCAATCCAAAGACGCGTCCATGAAAATTCTCCTTCTCTCAGAAATACAAGTTTATCCCACTCTATCGGGCGGCCAGATACGCTCGGGGGCGTTTGCACGAGCTCTTGCGGAGTCAGGGCATGAGGTTTCAATCTACTCTTTCACCGGTCGTAAAAAAGACTACCTAGAAAAAAAGAAAAGCGGCGCAACGATGTCCCCGCATGGAGTCAATGAATTTGTTGACCGCCGGCGGTTTTTCGGTGCTTGTCAATGGTTGGCTTATAAGCTGGCGCTACCTCCATTGTGGAGTCATATCGTTGCCAGGTTCTTTACGCCGAAGAGGCTTCGCGAATTTGCTGATGCCGCGGATCTCATCATTGTTGATTTTCCCTACCTCTACCCGATCGCCAAACGACTTGGCAAGCCGTGGCACTTAAACACTCATAATGTCGAGCATGAGCTTTGGGAAAAGTCGAAGGTTTCGGCGGTCTTGGTCCCAATCGTGAGGAAGTTGGAGCGGAGTGCAGCCAAAAAAGCGGATCTGGTGATTGCGTGCGCCCCGGCAGACCAAGCGTATTTTTCAGATTTAAATTCGGTGGTCTTTGTGCCAAACGGGATTTTTCCAGAAGACTACCAGCTAGATCCTGAAACTCGAAAAACCACTCGGCAGGAATTGGGCATTCAAGAGAACGAGACTCTCTTGGTTTTTACGGGAAGTAATTTCGGTCCCAATCGATCAGCATTGACTCG
>CAZKTR010000458.1:0-3076 GCA_964555525.1 uncultured Pirellulaceae bacterium | reverse complement strand
GTCTCCATCAACGATTCGAGCTGTGCCTTAGTGAGCAGTTGATGGATTTTGAGACTACCGAATTGCCTCGCGTCCTTGGCTTTAAGATCCTTCACAACCAGCGGTATTAGGCCCGGGAAAGTTGGATCATCAATTCGGTTCAAAAAATCTCGTCGTTGTCGCGGGTTCAAGGGGCGGTCAACCAAGCGGTACAGCCCATCGTGGTGAAACTTGTTTAGCGAGTTTGAATCCTGTCGCAACAGCGAGGCGACGATCTTTTTTGAGTCGATCAGCTTCGGATCCAAGGTCGACGGTAGATCTTTCTGAGCCTGCGGGATTCGGCGGCGGTGGCCGAAATTCAAATTCAAGTAGTCTTTTAGGTAATCGAGAGTTTCCTGAGGTGACTCGCCGTATTTGAGCAACGCCTGTCGGTTTTCGATGACTTGAACTTGATCCGTGCGACCGTGTTGTTTGATCCAACGCTTGAGCAGCGAATCGACTTCGTCGATCTTTGATTCGTTTTGGGCGTGCAAACAATGGAAGAAATAATAATCTTGGCTGCCGGGCACCAGCTCTTCGAGGGTTTGGCTGCGGTCTTCCGCAAGAGCAAATTTTTCCCAGAATGAAATCTCCTGGGCCGATGTTTCGGCTGTCAAATTAATCAGCGACATAAAAGCGATTGCACAAATAAAGTAAAACGAACGCATGGTAGCGGCCTCAGTGACATTAGGTGACTGAACACAAACGGATGGGTGCCAGTGTAGATCTACATAACTCTACGCCTCAACCTTTTGGACGTTAGCAAAGAAATCCAAAATTTCTATTTCTTTTAGCCATGCCTTCAAAGCAACGGTATTTTATACCGTTTTTAAACAACCAAAGTGCTTTGGCTTTCACAGAAAATACTGGGCAAGCCAAAAAGGTGGCGACCGACGGCGTTTCACCCGTTCGGTCGCTGTGAGCCGAACGCGCTAGCGTCGGGCGTTGCGTCAGGATTTGGGCCGGGGGTTGCTAGGTCAAGCGCCATTCTTTAATGCCCGACGCTAGCGCGAACGGTTCACCGCAGTTTCTCAGGACTCCCACCGGCGATCATCTCCGACTCATCTAAAGAGAATCCAAAACAGACTTTATTCCCGCCCTCCTAAAACCACCGCTTAGGCTCACCGCTGAGCTGCCGGATCACATCGTACACATCCCAATTGTCGTTCGCTTCAACCATCAATTCCTGTTCGACCCGACAAATAGTTAGACCTTGAGATTTCACCCATTTTCCAGTTGCTTCAACGCCACCAAATTCGCCGACGTGCTTCATTTCGACACGCCAAAAACAAAAAACTTGCCCGTCGGCAACAAATGCTTGGTTGATGGAATGACGAATTGGATCAAAACCAGCCAATATTTTTTCGGCCAACTGCTCGATAACTTGAACCCCAATCTGCTCTTCACCACCTCCATGAGTGAATCGAACCTTTGGACAGACAAAGTTGGCAACCTGCTCAAGATTTCTTTGATTGAAAACGGTTTCGAAGTAATTTCTTATCAACGTCGTTTGAAGGTCTTCTAAATTATTGGAATCCGAGTTTGTTTGCTCTGTTGATTTTTCAGCGCTAACGGACTCCTGAGGCACGATGAAGTCGGCCATACACCAGTCATTTTCCTCACGAGCTTCGTGGTAGCAGTGGAGCACATCCAACAGCGTGCTCGGCTTAACTGTGCCTCCGGCTTCTATTTTCCGAATCAATCGCGAAGTATAGCCAGATTTTTCAGCCGCGTCGTCTTGTGTCCATCCAAGCGACTGCCGCAACTGCAACAGCTTCTCAGCATCACCTACCAGTCCAGCGTTACCCATTCCCGCCTCGTCCAAACAATCAAAATCTGCTAGTTGATCGTATAGCAACTAGGAACACGAATCAATATAGGTAGGTCTAATTCTAGCTATCTCTGCATCGTGCCGCAAACGTTCCGGTTTCGTTCCTGTGAATTCTTATTCTACACGCTAGATTGGTGTTGGGATGAGAACAAATATTGAACATTGCTGGGAATACTTCATTGAGCACAACCCTAAAAAATAGTGACGGTTCACGTAAATCGCTAACGTGTGTTCCACTTCGTCTTTTAGCGTTGCGCAAGCGCAGAGGCTGGAATCAACGGCAGCTGGCAGATGCCAGCGGGCTGAGCCAGCGAGTAATTAGTAAGGCAGAATCTGGAAAAACGCTGCTGACTCGGAGCGTCCAGCAAATAGCGTCGGCGCTGGCAACTGCCTCCAATCCAGTTTTCCCCGAAGACTTGATTACGGACCAACTTGCGATTGCGAGAGAATACCTCAAAGCCTTCCATACTCGCCAGACAAGGATGACCGATGGAATCAGCCTCTACTTAACGAAAAACCCTACTTTCGAATTTACCGGTAGCGAAAAGAAAATTCTATTTGCAGGCTCCCATCGAGGTATTAATGAATTCGATCAGGCAATTCGGTATTTCTTTCGAATGTTTAAAATTTCATCGAACGTACCCGAATCCGCATATGACTTTTACGAAAACGACAACCAAGTTATATGCTGGGGAAAGATGAAAATCGGTTTGGTCGAAAGCATGGATTTAAAACCCACTACATTCGCAATTCGGTTTTACTTTGAACGCGGAAAAATCCAACATATTGAAAGCCATTTTGATTTCCAGTTTGTGCTCGAACAAACCTAATCAACCAACGTCTCAGCGACCAGCAAGAGTTGACCTGCAAAAAAAAGGCTTGCCAAAACGGCAAGCCTTTTTTGTTTTTCAAATTTTTTTTCCAACTTCATTGCAACCCGTTGCAACGAAAATTCTATCTAACGATTGAATTCGATGCGACGACGTCCGAGTTGCTGTTGCAAACGCTGAACGATGCTCGAGTGCATCTGACTGACTCGACTCTCGCTCAAGTCGAGCGTCATGCCGATTTCTTTCATCGTTAATTCTTCATAGTAATAAAGAATGATGATCAGACGTTCGTTGCGGTTAAGCCCCTTGGTAACCAAACGCATCAAATCGTTCTTAGCAACACGTCGAGTTGGGTCTTCGCCTTTTTTGTCTTCCAAGATGTCGATCTCGCGAACAT
>CAZKTR010000457.1:0-3080 GCA_964555525.1 uncultured Pirellulaceae bacterium | reverse complement strand
TGGCAATAATTGGGGCGTTGGAGCAGACACTGTTTACCTCGTCAATGGTCATTTGAAAATCGCAAATGTGTATTGTTATTGAGGAAAGGCCCCCCAGTCTGACGCTGGAGCACTACTAAGCAAAGCTAATGTCGATCTTGATCAACCCTTGAGTGCAGGAAACTTTACCCCAAATATCCCATTTTTAGTACATCTGAAGCCGGCGAGATTTAAAAAAGCCCCGGACAAAATCTAATCACCTGTTATCCCCCTTACTGACCCTTTCGAAATAGGGTTCAATCATGATAAGATTACATTAAATATCGCGCAGCAAGAACAGCTTGCTGGCATGTCCCATGTTAAACACGGATGATCCCTCACCATGGATCCCATCAAAATTGACGTTTCAATAGTCGCCCGCGACCTAAAACTCGCCCCACAAAACGTAGAAGCGGCCTTGGCTTTACTGGATGCCGGTAACACGATCCCCTTCGTGACTCGGTTCCGCAAAGACCAAACTGGCGGATTGAACGAAAACCAGCTGCTGGCGGTCAAGCAAAAATCTGCCCAACTGCGAGCATTATCTGAACGCAAAGCGACGATCTTGCGCGCCATTGAATCCCAAAATGGGCTCAGTGACGAAATCCGTGTGCAGATCGAAAAGACAACTTCCAGTCGACGTCTGGAAGATTTGTACCTGCCCTTCAAAACCAAAAAGCAATCCAAAGCCGCCGTCGCGCGGCAACAAGGTTTATTACCGTTAGCAGAAGAGATCCTAGAATCAAAAACAACTGACTCGGATCTTGCAACTCGCGCGACTGAATTTGTTCGAGTTGACAAAGGTTTGAACTCAGTCGATGAGGTGATCAAAGGCGTCGGCGATTTGATCGCCGAAAAGTTGGCTGAAAGCGAAGCCTTACGAGCTTCAATGCGAAAACTGTTTCGCGATACCGCAAAGCTTTCAAGTCGCTTGATCATAGTCGAACCTGCCGCGACAAAAGCGACCAGCGCAACGCCTGAAGAAAAATCGCAGCCAGCCGAAGCTGAGCCAACGGCAACGGACAGTGCTCCAGCACCAACACCTGCTGAAGAACCGAAAGCTGAAACCTCGACCGCGACAGAATCGGAAGCTGCGCCAACAGAAACCGCACCCGAACCTGCTGCAACTGAAGCCGCCACCAGTACAGTTGCCTCAACGGACACGACGTCTGAAACCACTGCACCGACCGCGGATGACACCGCAGTTCCTACAGCTGATTCAACAACACCGGCTACAACAGTAACGCCTGCCGTTGACACAACCCAAGCAATGCCAGCAGTAGACGCCACAGCCGCCCCTGCTAAGAAGAAGAAAAAGAAAAAAAAGAAGAAGAAAAAACAGGTCGACCCGTTTAAGGATTACCACGAATTCGATCAACTTATTAGCAAGCTGCCCAACCACCGCGTACTAGCGATCAATCGCGGCGAACGCAGTGGCAAACTAAAAGTCAAGCTGACCGTTGACCAAGCAAAAGTCGCTGAACTGGTGAAAGAGCACTCGGTTCCTACTGACCACCCTTCGGCTGAATTCCTAGAAAAGTGTGCCAACGAGATGCTCTCGCGTTCGCTATTACCTAGCATCGAGCGAGAGATTCGACGAGAACTGACCGAACAGGCTGAACGCCATGCCGTCGAGGTTTTCGCGAATAACTTGCGGAATCTTCTTCTCCAACCGCCGACACGCAATCGAGTTGTCCTGGCGATCGACCCGGGTTACAAGCGTGGCTGCAGTGTGGCGTTGCTCGATGGTTGTGGAAACCTGATCGAGTCCGGTCAAGTTTTTGTCGTTGGAAACCAAACCCGAAAAGACGACAGCAAAAAGCGAATTCGCGATTGGGTAAAAACTCACTCCGTGGACGTGATCGCAATCGGCAACGGAGCCGCTTGCCGTGAAGTCGAACAAATGGTCTCCGATGCAATCGCCGAATACTTACAAGACAACAAAGTTCAGTACGCGATCATCAACGGTGCCGGAGCCAGTGTTTACTCTACTAGTGAAGTCGGCCGCAATGAACTTCCGGACGAAACCCCCGCGGTCCGCAGTGCCATTTCAATCGGCCGCCGCCTACAAGACCCTTTGTCAGAGCTCGTAAAGATCTCGCCTGCGAACATCGGTGTCGGGCTGTACCAGCACGACATTAAAGCCAAGCACTTGAGCGAGTCGCTTGATGAAGTCGTTCGGTTTTGTGTGAACCAAGTTGGCGTCGATATCAATACGGCCAGCCCTGCGTTGCTAAAGTACGTTTCTGGATTTAACTCGTTAACAGCAATGCGAGCGGTCGAACACCGTACGGCCAATGGACGCTTTAATAATCGGGAAGAATTGAAGACGATCAGCGGGGTCGGCGATGCGACTTTCGTTCAAGCAGCCGGTTTCTTGCGAATTCATGGCGGTGATAGTCCTTTGGATGCGACCGGGATTCACCCGGAGAGTTATCCAGTCGCAAACGACATCCTGCAAAAAGTCGAAGCAACGGTGGAAGAGATTTTCCCGCGCTGGCTAATGCAACCTGCAACGGCTGAAATTCGAGCCAAGGAAAGAGCCGAAGCGGCGAAGCTTGCCGCTTCAATGCCTAAGAAGCCAGCCCCTGAATTCGGAGCCAGTGCCCAACCAGAGGCAACAGACGCAACAACTAAGCCCGCAGAAGCAACCGAACAACCAGCGACCGCTCCAACGAGTGAAGCTGCTCCCCAGCCAGAGGCCCGGACGCCAGCGGTTGAACCACCGGCTGCAGATACGCCTGTAACTGAACCCCAAGCGACCGAAGCTGCCGCCGAACCAACTCCCCAACCCGAACCAACTCCCCAACCCGTGGCAACTCCCGAGCCCACTGCACTCGCACCAGAAAATTCGGCTGATTCGAACCCGCCCACGGACAGGCGTCAATTCGACCAGCGTCGCAAAGTGATCGTCAAATCGATGTCCGAGTTAGATCTAAACGAAATCGCAACTGCACACGGCACCGGTAGCTTGGCAGTCAAAGACATCATCATGACGCTCAAGCGCCCTGCCTGGGACCCTCGTGATCGAATCCAAAAGCCGATTTTCCGCCGTGGAATCT
>CAZKTR010000456.1:0-3100 GCA_964555525.1 uncultured Pirellulaceae bacterium | reverse complement strand
GCATGGCGTCGATGTGCTTTGCGTTGTCGCTAGAGAAATCATCGCCAGAGTATTTGAAAGTCGGTGAAGCGTTGGACCTGGAAGCAACACTTCGAATGTCTGGCCGAGAATCATCACCCGCTTTGCAAACCGCTTGGGCTGAAATCGGACAGTTGATGATGAACCGCGATTCGCAATTGCATAAAGACCTGATCGGCGACATGGAAGTGGCTGATATTCCACTGGACCCTCGATTCATTGACCGGTTTATTTAACGTAGCGTTTTCTAAACGTAACAATTGATACTTCGTTTTTAAATTGCCGCAAATTGACGATCTAGTGTTTTCGTCGTGCGGCAAGGAGCTTTAATGCCGCAAAATAGCCAGTCAGCCAGCGAGAAGCGTCTCGCGTTTCGGCAAGCCCTTGCCAGTGGGAAACTACTGCGCTTCCCTGGTGCTTTTTCGCCGCTTGTCGGGATGCTGATCCAGCGGATCGGTTTCGATGGCGTTTATATTTCTGGGGCCGCCCTGTCTGCCGATTTGGGTTTACCCGACATTGGTTTGACCACGTTGACCGAAGTCGTTTCACGCGCTCAAGCAGTCGCTCGCATGATCGACCTGCCAGTGATCGTCGACGCCGATACTGGGTTTGGAGAACCCGCGAACGTGGCTCGAACCATCCAATCGATGACGGCCGCAGGCTTGAGCGGTTGCCACTTGGAAGACCAACAGTTCCCAAAGCGTTGCGGTCATCTGGACAACAAAACGTTGGTGCCCGCCAGCGACATGGTCAAAAAAATCGCCGCCGCTGCCAACGCCAAAACCGATCAACAGTTTTTGATCATTGCTCGGACTGACGCCAGAGCCGTTGAAAGCTTGCCCGCGGCAATCGACCGAGCCAAGCAGTACATCGACGCCGGAGCGGAAATGATTTTCCCGGAAGCACTGGCCGATGAATCAGAATTCGCAGCGTTTCGCGAAGCGATCGATGTGCCGCTGATGGCGAACATGACGGAGTTTGGAAAGTCACAATTGCTAACGGCCGAGCAACTGACAAATCTCGGCTACAACATGGTGATCTACCCCGTGACCGCTTTGCGATTGGCAATGAAGGCCGTTGAAAATGGCCTGCGAACAATCGACCAACAAGGCACTCAAGAATCCGAAGTCAAAAACATGCAAACGCGTCAAGAACTGTACGATCTAATTGATTACCAGTCGTACGCGAAAATCGATAAAGACTTATTCAATTTCTAAAACTGACAATTCTACGAACCATTACAGAGGGATACCGACCGTGACTGAAAAGTACAAAGCCAAAAAAGGCCTCGAAGGCATTATTTTTGACTCAACTGCTGTGTCGCAAGTGCTGCCCGAAAAGAAGTCGCTTTACTACCGAGGATACCCGGTCAGCGATTTGGCAAAGAACTGCCAGTTCGAAGAGGTCGCTTGGTTGTTGTTGTACGGTGAACTACCAACGAAGGCACAGTTGGATGAATTCAGCCAACAAGAACGCAAGTCGCGAAACATTAGTGATGACTTGATCGAGGTGCTACGTCGTTTCCCAAAAAACGGTCACCCGATGGATGCACTCCGAACCGGCATCAGTTTCTTGGGGATGGAGGAAGAATTCTCAGGAGCCGATACATCGGAATCCGCCATTAAAAAAGGCATCTCGTTGATGGCAAAGATCCCGACGTTGATCGCGATGTTTGAGCGAATTCGAAAAGGCGAAGATTTGATTCCCCCCCGAGAGGATTTGTCTTTCTCGGAGAACTTCTTTCATATCTGCTTAGGGAAAGTTCCAGAAGCCAACGTGATTGAAGCGTTTGACGGTTCGTTGACGCTTTACGCCGAACACGGTTTTAATGCCTCTACCTTTTCGGCTCGTGTGATCGTATCGACGCTGTCGGATCTTTGCGGTGCTGTCAGTGGTGCGATCGCGGCTCTCAAAGGTTCACTGCACGGTGGTGCCAACGAAGCGGTGATGCACTTGCTGAATGAAATTGGCGAACCAGAAAATGCCTTGCCATGGCTAGAAGATGCTTTGGCAAACAAGAAAAAGATCATGGGCTTCGGCCACCGACTTTATCGACTTGGTGACTCACGCGTACCGACGATGTCCGAGTACCGAGATTCATTGGCCGCGACTTGCGGCGGAGAAAAGTGGTTGGAGATCTCGAAAGTTTTGGAAACCGAAATGACCGGGCGTAAGAAGATCTATCCGAACTTGGATTTCCCAGCGGGGCCAGCGTATCACATGATGGGATTTGAAATCGATTTGTTCACTCCGATTTTCGTGATGTCTCGCGTTATCGGCTGGACAGCCCACGTCGCCGAACAATTATCAGACAACCGTCTCGTTCGACCATTAGCCGAATACGTTGGACCGGAGACACGGTCCGTTGTTCCTATTGCGAAAAGGGATTGAAATCGTGGTAAAGCAACCAGGAACTCTGAAACTTGATCGGGTCGATTTTGATATCCTCGAAACGTTACAAAACGACGCGAGGATTTCAAACAAAGAACTGGCTCAAATCAGCGGCATATCCCCGTCGACGTGTTTGGAACGAGTACGCCGTCTAAAAGAACATGGAGTACTGACACGGTTTCATGCCGAAGTTGATCGGGCGGCGATGGGGATCGGGGTCGAAGCGTTAATTTCGATTCGACTTCGCCAACAAGCCAACGTTGACTTTGATCACTTCTTCAAAGAAATTGGTCAACTGGAAGAAATCGTCAGCATTTACTTACTCGCTGGCGCGGTCGACATCCTAGTCCATGTCGCTGTTCAAGACGTAGAACAGTTACGAGGATTGGTCGTTGATACATTTAACGTACGAAATGAGATTGCTCAGCTGGAAACGTCACTGATTTATCAGTTCGAACACTGTTACGCACTCCCGAATTATCGCATTAACAAAACAGAAGCGAAAAAGAAATGACAAACCACGCTTATATACTCTCTGGTGCCCGAACACCAATCGGTAACTTTCTAGGATCACTGTCGGCATTGTCCGCTGTCGAACTGGGGGCCCGGTCCATCGAAGCCGCCGTGGAGCGATCGGGTTTGGACGTCAATCAATTTGACGAAGTCATCATGGGCAACGTCTTGGCAACTG
>CAZKTR010000455.1:0-3128 GCA_964555525.1 uncultured Pirellulaceae bacterium | reverse complement strand
GACGAAGCCAGAGATGGAAGATTGCATTACGAAACTGTTGAAGCCGTCGACCATTATTAGGAACTCCGTAGTAGCCCTGCCAGCCTCGATAGACCTGAGCAAGCCAACGTCCGGTTTCTCCTAATGAATCGTGACGTCGACGTTGAAGCTGTTCTTTGATCACCGCCAGCGTGCGACGCATGCGTTTGGCGATCGTGATACGATTTACAATAAATCGCTTCCTCTTCATCGTCTTGCCACAAATGTGAGTGAATCCTAGAAAATCAAACGTCTCGCACTTCCTGCGACCTTCACGTTCTCGCTTGGCCATGCTGCCACGGCCAAACTCTATCAAACGCGTTTTCTCAGGATGCAACTTCAGACCAAACTTCGCCAAACGCTCGACCAATGCCACTTGGCAAGAGCGAGCGTCTGACTCGAATTCAAATCCCAACACAAAGTCAACCGCCTGCGGCACTTGGAGCGTGCAACTTTGTTGAAAAGTAAAGCTTTGAAAGAACTTTTGATTGCGGCGGGATCGAGACTGAGGTTAAAATTGAATCGTGAGACTTTAATCCGTACAGATTCTAATTTTCTGGTGGCGAACATGCTGATGCAATCACTCTCTCGACATACCCTGCCCGGGCTATTCTTTGGTGTCGCGTTTTCTTTCCTTCTTGCGGGCTTTCTTTCAGCAAAAGCGACCGCCCAAGATCAGAAGAGAGAACTTCCGGCGATTGGGGACATCATCAGCTTCGGCCACAACAACGATAACAATAAACGATTGGGAATGGTCTCCAAAGTCGATGCGCGTTCGGGCGAGATTTGGGTAGAGTTTTTCGTGAAGCTGACTCGAAATCTTGAATCTCAACGAGACTATCGCCTTCATTCGAGAAGGAAATGGGAAATGGTACTGGCTCTGAAGCGCGAAAATGGGGAACCAGTAGCTGCTGGAAGTTTGAGTAGTCATCCCAAGGAAATGGCGAAGATACTCAGGTATCGCGATGAGTATTTTGAGCGTCACAAGCGTCACGACTTGTTGGCCAAAAGCAATCCTGAACCGGCCGTCGGAGACATACTTTTGGTGAAGGAGGCGCTGGGCTTGGAACTGGGAATTGTTTCGTCAAATGAAAAATCAAAACTGCGTGTTCAGTTCATTGAAGATGGCGAACTCGATCCAAGGCCAGATTCGGTATACAGTAACGACAAATGGTGGTTCGTTGATCGTCCGACGCCAACGATTGAGTTCCGCGTTTGGAAATCGGCCAAAAAAACCTTCGAAATGGAAGGCAAATGGGTCGGCGTCGAAGGAACCGATATTGTCTTGGAAAAATCAGACGGGGACACGATCAATGTCCCTTTGAAAAAATTGAGCAAGGCAGACAACGTGTATGTGGCGCGAAATCTCGACAAGCTTAAACGATTGGACGATCCCAAGTCTGCAGGAAAGCACCTTGGGCCTTACAAAAAATTATTTTTAGCTCGCCGCATGGAATTGCTCAAATCGAAAAACAAGGGACAGGTCGCCGCCAAAGATATCGCCAACACCAGCAAAATTTCGTTTAACGACAATCGCTTGGACTTAGCGGATCGTAGTCTTGCACCACGGGAACTGGAGATGTCGCCTTTTAATGTTTCGACTTCGATTCAGGTTCCTGCGGACTCGAATTTGGCAAGTCAAATTGCAGTCGCAGCAGAAACCGGACTGGTTGGTTTTTCGGTGCACTCGCGCAAGAAAAACGTCTCAGCCTTGGGGGTCGTCAACACAAAAACTGGCAACGCTTACACCCAACCGACCGAAGGCAAAGTATCTGTCATCTCCATTTCACCCGACGGGAAAAGATTACTGGTCTATGGGAAACCCAGTGTTGACTCTGGGCAATTGGAGGTCTGGAGTTTTGAGAATAATGAACTGAAACAAGAGAGCACAGTACCCAGCGAAGAGATCTTTTTTGGCCACCTGTTCGATAGCGATCATGGGGTCGTCGCAGGAGAGAATGAGATTTTCTTCTTTGACATCAAAGAGCGGATCAAGCCATCGCGAATTGTCACATCAGAAAGAGACTTGGCTAAAGTTGAGCTTTCAAATGATCAGAAATCGCTGCTGTGTTTTCCCGCCAGTGGCCCCTGCAAGATGCACGTGCTTGATATAGCGAAAAAGTCTTGCCTTGGAAGTGTCGAATTTGGAGAACTTAAATCGATCCGACGGCGCCAGAGCGAGGGTTTTCAGGTTGACTTGGACGGCAAAACGATTTGGGTCCAAACATCCAAAAAGACGTTTGCAGAGTTTGACCTTCAAACCGGAAAGCAGATCCGGGTTGTCGATGCGAAAACGGCCGGAAGTTCTTTCACTTTGAAATCTGATTTCCCAGTGCTTGGACCGAATCTTTTTCAAGCTTGGGATCGCTTTTCCAATCGAATTTACGATGCGAAAAATGATGTTTTTCTGGGCAGCATCTCTGATGGGATCCGCCCACGAATTCATGGCATGAGACTCAAACGGCTTTCCAGATCCAGCAGGGTATTTTTAACTCTCGAGCGAGCAAAGTCCGGACAACGAACTAAGGGCTCGGACTTCGGTCGCTTGGAAACCCGAGAGCTTGTTGCGAAAAGGCAGTCTATCGATGTCGAGAAAATTAATGCGGCGGCAGCAAAATTCACTCCTGAATACCTTATTGAATTCACCAAAGGGGTAGAAGTCGAACTTGCTTTGGATCTAGGGGATGCCGGGGCCGAAACCCAACTGACGGCCAAATTAAAATCGCACTTCGCCGCCCACGGCATCAAAGTCGTTCCTGAATCGGACTTCCGACTAAAAGTCACTTACGTTGCCAAAGCTCGAGGCTACGATCCGAGAGGTTTGCGGAAGAAGAACATTAAAGAGCTTGGTGCGTTCTTGCATCACGATGGTCAACAAATTTGGGGTGCCGTTCAGCAAGAACTACTTGAATCTTCCCCGGATCGTTTCAATGCATTGACGGCCCGCAGCGCCCTGAATTTTAATTACCCGGCCGACATTCGGACAATCAAGCGGCGCAACGTTATCTCAGCGGTTTGGAAGTAGCGTACCGCATCCGTGGGATAGGCATCTTGAGAGCACTTGATCGCGGTAGGAACGGCTGTTTCCAGCCGCCCCCCGCACAGATCCG
>CAZKTR010000454.1:0-3130 GCA_964555525.1 uncultured Pirellulaceae bacterium | reverse complement strand
GATCCGCTTAACATCTCAAACAGCAAGTCGCGATTGAAAACGTAAATGCCCATGCTGGCGATGCAGTCGCGGCCTTTGGGGTCAATGCCGCGAGCTTTGATCCAATTCTGATCAGTGGAAACCGCCTCGATTGCTTCGTCGGTTTTTGGTTTTTCGACAAAGTCAACCACGCGGCCACTGTCATTCACTTGTACGACACCAAAGCCTTTGGCATCTTCACGAGAAACTGGCATGCAAGAAATCGTTACATCAGCGCCACTCGCTTTGTGAGCGTCGACTAAATTTTCATAGTCCATCCGATACAGTTGATCGCCAGACAATATGACGACATGGTCGATCCCAGATTGATTAAAGTAATCTAAGTTCTTGCGAACAGCATCGGCAGTGCCTTCATACCAGTCGGATTGTTTGCCGGGAGTTTCCTGAGCAGCGAGCAGTTCCACGAAACCGCCGCGGAAGTGATCGAACGAATAGGTGCGACGGATATGAGCGTGCAGGCTGACTGACATGAACTGAGTCAGCACGTAAATCCGATTGATGCCGCTATTGATGCAGTTAGAAATCGGAATATCGATCAACCGGTAATTGCCCGCTAGGGGAACCGCAGGTTTGCTGCGAATGGCAGTCAGCGGTGCTAAACGCGTCCCCTGACCACCACCAAGAATCAACGCTACCGTTTTGCCCATCGCTATTTTCCAAAGCACTACAAATTAAACTGTGCGAACTACGTTTTCGCTTGGCCTAAGTCTATGATGTTTCTTCACGTAAGCAAGAGGAATGCTGGCAAGTGATGCCGCTGGTACGGCAGAATCTCTTACCCTTCTGATACGCGAACTAGACGCCAGCAACGATGGATGCGACGATTTCGGAAGTCTTCAGGAACAGAAGTTTTACTTATTTCCCGAAATTCAAAACCCAACGACTCAATAAATTCTTCATCGAATTTGAAACGTCTGAAGTTCGTCGAGAAATAAACGACGCCTTGTGGAGAGACGATTCTTTTCAAATGTTCAAAGATCGAAACGTAGCCGGTCTGTACATCCCAATCACTGTCAGTTCGCTTGCTGTTGGAGTACGTCGGTGGGTCACAAACCACCAAGTCGTATTGCTTGCGTTGGCCGGCGGCGGTTTCCAAAAACTCGATCGTATCGCTGGCGATAAATTGATGTTGCTGCCCCCCTAAGTCGTTGACTTGAAAGTTCTCCCCTGCCCAATCGAGGTAGGTCCGTGAGAGGTCAACCGTGGTCGTTGATTTGGCACCGCCGGCCGCTGCATAAACTGAAAACGCGCCAGTGTAGGCAAACAGATTCAGCATCCGTTTGCCTGCGGCTTCGTCCATCACCATTTTGCGAGCGACACGATGGTCCAAAAACAAACCGGTGTCGACGTAGTCCGAGAAGTTTACCAAGAACTTCAACCCGCCTTCATGGACCACGATCTTTTTTCCAGCGTCGTCAAGTTTGTGATACTGGCCGGTGGTATCGCCTTTACGCCGCTGCTTCAAAAATGTGTTCTCAAGCGGTACGGCTAATGACTCGGCGGCAGTTTCACGCATCAAATCAAGCCAAGCCCGATGCCGCGCAAGATCACGTTCGTGAGGCCGTTCGTATTCGGTGATGTGCAAGTAGTTTTCGTAGCGATCAACCACCAGTGGAATCTCGGGAATGTCTCGCTCGTATAACCGAAAGCAACTGATGCCACGCTTGGTTGGCCAGCGCCGCAAATGACGCGCCCGTTTGACTAGCCGGTTTTTGAATAACCCTGCTTGCTCTCGGTCCTTGTCGTTGATCGAACCGAATACCGGTCGGATCTCGGGCTTGGGAGCAGCGATGGGTTTCTTGGGCGATTCCGTTTCACTTTTAGCTTCGGTGGATTTTTCTGGTTCGTTGTCGACCAGTTCAACGGTTGGCTTAACAGGGGCGATCGGCTGGCTGGCTGAAATGAATTCCACTTCAATCTTGGTTAGTCGGGTTTCGGGTTCCGCTGTGGGGGTAGGTGCTTCTGAAGGCGTCGATGTAGGCGGTGGAACGACAGACGCTTCGGGACGCTGCCGAATCATGCTGGGTGGTTTAGGGCCGAGGAATTGATAGTAGCAACATTCGATTCGGCCATTGAACAGCTTGCGCCGTCGGGTAGCTTGCTTTTGAACGATGCGTTCAAAACGTGGCATGTTGGTGATCAAAAACAAGGACCAAGTCGGTAGTCGTTGCATGACTTCGGGAATACTCTCGTACAAACCAATCAAACGATCTTGTTCTTCTAGTCGCTCGCCGTAGGGTGGATTGGTTACGATGCAGCCGTATTCTTGGTCGCTGGAAAATTGATCAAACGGTTGTTCGGTAAAGCGAATCGCATCCGAAACGCCGGCTTGCCGAGCATGATAGTGGGCGAGGCTCAACACGTCAGGGTCTCGATCGGATGCCACGATCGTTAGCGGCAGATCAAGTTTTCGCTTGGCCTTGGCTTGTTTGCGAGCGTCTTCCCAGGTTCGTTGATGAATCACTGGCCAGTCGGTGCTGGCAAACGCTCGCTTGAGGCCCGGTGCGATGTTGCGAGCTTGCAAAGCAGCTTCGATCGCGATCGTTCCGGATCCACAAAATGGATCCGCCAAAGTTCGACTGGCGTTCCACACGCTCAGGTTTACCAAAGCCGCTGCTAAGGTTTCTTTTAGCGGCGCAGGGGCGGTCAACTTTCGATAGCCGCGTTTATGCAGGCTGGGGCCGGTAGTGTCGAGCGTTAAAACGGCTTCGTCTTTTAGGAGAGCGACTTCGACTTTGTAAGTGGCTCCGGTTTCGGGAAGCGTTTCTGTTTTGTGAAATGATCGAAGGCTTTCGACGAGTGCTTTTTTGACGGTGCGTTGAACTGCTGGCACGCTGGTTAGCTGAGACAGTCGCGATCGCCCAATCACGGGGAACTGACCGTCGACCGGAATGTACTGACTCCAGTCGAACGCTTTGACGGTTTCAAAAAGAGCGTCAAAATCTGGGGCCTCGAAACGTTGGACTTCCACCAAGACGCGGTCAGCAGTTCGCAGCCAAATGTTGGCTTCACAGACGGCGGTCCAATCACCTTCAAATCCGATTCGACCAGGCGTCAAAACGCGGGCATCGTATCCCAACGCGATCAGTTC
>CAZKTR010000453.1:0-3144 GCA_964555525.1 uncultured Pirellulaceae bacterium | reverse complement strand
AAGTTAACGGCAACGTTGTCAAGAAACACCCCAACTGCGAAGCGGGAAACTTCGTTAAAGCTGGAGAGCCACTGATCGAAATCGATCCCGCTGATTTTCAAAATCAACTGGACCTCGCCAATGCTGAACTCGAACAAGCCCAAAAGTTGCTAGCCGAAAACGAAGTAGAAATTGCCGCTGCCGAGACAGGTGTAAAACTTGCTACTCGCGATTACAACATCGCCAAAGCTGAATTTGAACGCAGCCAACGTATTCGCAGTGCACTATCAAAATCCGAATTTGACCAAGCCAGACGTAACCAGCTCAATTCAGAAACCCAGCTCCGCAATCGACAGAGCTCATTAAAGTTGGTTCGCAAACGGATCGACCGCCTGCAAGCTTCAATTCAGATGTCCAACAGTAAAGTCGATGCAGCACAAACGAACCTGCAACGGGCAACGGTGGTGGCACCCGACGACGGGATCATTGTTAGCGAAGCCGTTCAAGAAGGCGATTTTGTATCCATGGGCAATCCCCTGTTCACTCTCGAAGACACTCGCCGATCCGAAGTTCTCTGCAACCTCTCGCCACGCGACCTAGCTTGGATCCGTCAGAATTCGCCGCTCAGCGAAGAAGCCCAACAAAAAATTGAACAGAATCAATCGCTCGCCGCTTACTACTTACCCAAGACAGACGTTTCAATCTTCGAACCGGACACTAAGAATGTGGTCTGGAAGGGAACGCTCGAACGATTTGACGGCATCGGGCGCAACAACGTTTCTCGCACCATCCCCACGCTGATCTCCGTCGCCGAACCCGTCATTCAAACCGACAACAACAACATCCACGCACTCGTTCGTGGGATGTTCGTCAAATGCCAAATCAATGTCCAAGTCAGCGCTGACGACGCCGATCGCCAATTCCTCGCCTTTCCTGCCGTTGCACTTCGTCCAGGTAATTTTGTCTGGACCGTCACCGACAACAAACTCACCAAAGTTCCTGTCGAAATCATTGATCGAACCGAGATTCGCATCGGCGACCAGTTACAAAAAATTATTGTGGTTCGCGCTACTGATTCTTCGCTGCAACCTGGCCAAGAAGTGGTTGTGTCTCCGATCCCCCAAGCGGTTGAAGGTCTGAAGGTTCAAATCAAAACCGACACCGCCTCGATTGCTGAAACAAAACACTAGGCCTTTTGGTCTTTAGCGACCAATACCGAACCAAAAAATCCCGCACACTCAACTCTTTGTTTATCAATCACTATGAAGTCTGTCATTCAATGGGCGATCAAAAATTCGCCTGCCATGAACACGCTCTTGATCGTATCGATGTTAATCGGTGCCATCAGCATGGTGATCATGCGCCGCGAAGTGTTTCCAAACTTCGCGTTGGAAATCGTTTTGATTACAGTACCGCTTCCCGGCGAGACGCCTGACGAGATCGAGAAAGCGATTTGCCAGAAAATCGAAGCCGAAGTTGCGACGATTGAGGGCGTAAAAAAAATGTCGTCCGTAGCGGCCGAAAACGTCGGCTATGTAATTTTGGAACTCGACAACGACATCGAAAGCGTTCAAAAGATTTTGAGCGAAGTCGAATCGAACATCAATCAAGTTAACTTTTCGGAAATAGCCGAAGAACCGATCGTTCAACAGATCGTATTCCGCGCACCCGCGATTTCCGTCGGTATCCTCGCACCCGAGCGATCCCGCGAACCGACCCTTGAAGAACAACTCGAACTCCGCGCCATCGCCGAAGAAGTGCGACGCGAACTACTCGACCTAAAAGCCGTTCCCCCATCGTCGATCGCTCGACGAGCCCTCGCGAAATTCTACCAACCCAAAGGCAACGTAATTTCATCAGCCGAAATCGAAGGCGAACGGCCATTCGAAGTGGCAGTTGAAATCTCCGAAGACTCATTGCGCAAATACGGTTTAACGCTCGAGGGCGTTGCTAACGAAATTCGTATGCAAACCAGCGAATCTCCTGGCGGCGCAATCAAAACCGATTCTCAAGAACTGGTCGTTCGCGGCAGCAGCCAAGACATCGACGGGGATACGATCCGCAAACTACCGTTGATCAATAGCGATGGCAATGGCGCTCCCGTAACCGTCGGCGAAGTTGCAAACGTGATCGATGGCTTCGAAGAAACTAGCGACCACTCTCTGATTAACGGACGTGAAGGGCTCGTCGTCCGAATTGCCAAAACCAACGAGGAAGATTTGTTTACGATCGTTGAATCAGTCCAAGCCTATGTCGCCGAAAAACAACTCCCCTCGGGCTATACGCTCGACACCTGGGGAAACATCTCGATCGACGTACGAGACCGAATCGATTTGCTAACTCGCAACGGACTGCAAGGTTTGATATTGGTGTTTATCGTACTGGCGGTTTTCCTTGAACTCCGTTTGGCGTTTTGGGTGGCAATGGGAATTCCGATTTCGATCTTGGGCGCCGGTTTCATTCTATTGATCACCGGACAGACGATGAACATGCTAACGATGTTCGCGTTTTTGATGGCCCTCGGCATCGTGGTCGACGACGCGATCGTAATCGGCGAAAACATATACGCCAAACGTGAAGAAGGCCTCAGCTACATCGCTGCCGCCATCAGCGGCACCTACGAAGTGCTGCCCAGCGTCTGCGCCTCAGTGACAACCACCATCATCGCGTTCATGCCGCTGATGTATGTCAGCGGCGTGATGGGCAAGTTTATCTCGATCATGCCCGTGGCCGTGATCGCCATGCTATTGATCTCGTTGTTCGAAAGCGCCTTTATTCTGCCTTCTCACTTGGCCCACGACAACAATCTGTTCACGCGAATCATGGGAGTCGTGCTGTACGTCTTCAAACCGCTAGTCACCGGACTAACGTGGCTTAATAAAATCGCCGCTGCGGCAATGAATGGAATGATCAACCGCCTCTACCAACCGCTGTTGCATTTTTCGTTGCACAACAAAAGCATCGTCTTATCGACCGTGTTGGCAATCATGATGTTTGCGGTTGGGCTAGTGCTATCAGGCATCGCTCCGTATTCGATGTTCCCGCAAATGGACGGGCGAGAAATCAACGCTTCGGTGGCGTTTCCCGATGGTAGTCGAGCCCAGTTTACCGAAGAAGCGCTGACGGAACTGGAAGCAGCGTTTCGCCGAGTCGACGCGAAGGTCC
>CAZKTR010000452.1:0-3157 GCA_964555525.1 uncultured Pirellulaceae bacterium | reverse complement strand
GTTTTCCGTTGTGATGCTCAGGAAGACTTCCATTGAACTACGGCCTACCGAACAGACAAACGAGGTCAAACGCACGATCGTGTCACGAGGGATCGGTTGGTGAAAGTGAACTCCGTCGATCGACGCGGTCACGCACGGACAACTCGAATGGCGACGAGCAGAGATGGCGGCGCTTTCATCGATATACTTCATTAAGATTCCGCCAAACAGCGTGTCGTGTTGGTTGGTGTCACCAGGCAACACAATGTTTTCGCGAATTGATCGCGACGCAGACATTTTTTTAGACGGGCGCATAAGTCGAATCCTCTTGATCTAAGGCCGAGCTAATGAGCGCGGCCTTTTTTATTTTATGGTATGAACGAAACCGAAGTGAAATGAAACGAAAAAACTCACTGCTCGTAGAACGAGCGGCAACCTAATTGCTGAACAAATCTAACAAGGAGGAAATGCGATTTCTTAGTCTTTAGATTTCAGTTTATAAAGCTTCAACATACTCGGCTCAACAGTCGTCTTTCTCTTGCGATCCCGGTTGCGACCGAGCGTTTCCCACTTCAAGACATAGCGTATATTCGAATCGCCCGAGTTGCCAAGATCTGTCGTACGTTGCACCTTCAATCCTGGAAAATCACTTCCCACACTACTCAATTCCGCCGGAAATTCCCGTAACACATCAACACTTTGTTCCGACAACTTCAACGTCGCTTCGTCGATAAACAAGCGGCCACTCCCGAAGTCACGGTGGCGGTAAGTCATCGTCAACAAACCCGGAGTCGCTTCCGAGAGTCCACTGATGCTGATTCCGATGAACCCCATCGAACCACCACCGCTAAATTCGATGCGCTGGTCCCAATCGGTAAGTTGGCGGACCTTCCAAGCTCCATTTTCTGGACGCGCGGCATAAATCTGCATATTGCCGTTTTCGTCGGATTTGTGATAGTTGATGACTGGCCGATTGTCCGAATCAAAACACAGTTTCTGACAACCGTTGATGATGCCACCATGACTCGGAATAGGATCGATACACAATTTTGTGTGGCCGATTCTAATCGGGAGCGGCACCTTGTCGCCGAAGGCAGATTCCCAATGGATCAGATCCTTGCTGCGCGCATACGACAAATCGTGGTTTGTGGCGCAGTCTGGCGTATCGCGCCAAACCCACAAGGCATGGAACCATCCGTCCGGTCCGCGCACAGGGCCGATCGGATAGGCATTCACTTTACCTTCGCCATCAAAGAGCGTCGTTTCAAGAAAACGCGACCACGACTTCGTTTCGGGGTCGTAAATGTTATAGGGGTTGATCCCATTTCCTGACCCACCGTGGCGGTAGGTAAAAATCAAATCACCATCTAGGTTTTCCAGGAATTGCGGATAAGTGACCTGATTTTCCAGCGTACCGGTCATCGGAAATTTTTTCAGTGTCGTGATATCACCGGCCTTTTCCGTACGGAAGTAAACGAGCGGATTGGCGTGCATGTTTCCTGAGACATGCAGTTGGCCCGCACTGTCAATTACCATGGTGATGTAGTTGTGCGAGTCCCAGCCCACCTTTGACGGCAGCGGCTGATACGTCCACTGATTAGAATCAAGCAGTCTCGAAGCCACCGTCATCTGATGATGCTCATCGTAGTAGGCCACATACTGGCGTCCACTGTCGGTCAGCAGACAAAATCTAACTGGAAACCCCGCGGTCACGGGCGCCACATCCAGCACCTGATCCACCTGCCATTTTGATGGCTCCGCCGCCACTAGCGCTGGAGCAACAACGAGGGCGACTAAGATGCTAACTAACTTCTTCATCATTTTATTTTCCACTATCGCTTACTTAGGCAGCCGTCACCTGTTCGACTTTCCAATATGCGTTCTTCAGTGGGCGGCAGCACATGAGCGCAAGAAACTATGTTCTATTGTAACAAAATTCTTTGCACCCACACTGCAGCTATCTGTTTGCCTCGCTTTTTTGGCAGCAAACATCACAGGGCTTCAAGCTCAGATCAATCCTGAGAGCTTGATTTTTTTAGATCAAAGCAGTCGCGCTCGTCACGGCCTGCCCGTCAAATTCCGTTTTGGTTGAACCATCTAGCGTGAGCCGTTTTGGCACTAGCCACGGTTTCGTCGCTCACAAACCGTGGCCAGCGCCAAAACGACTCGCGTTAACATTCTTAATTTGAATAACGCGACAAACTGTCGGTCGGTTTTAACGGATTTTTGACATGAGCATCGTAGTGTTTTGTTGGATTCTTAATAGCCGAGGAACGGCAACTGTTGCAGGAATTACACTGCACTGGACGTCAAAATCCCGGCTTGCTCCAGCCAAGTGTTTATTGCCGGCATCCAGTTGGGCATTTGAAAAACCGTGTACATCGCTAGGAGAAACACGATCAACGAAAACAACAAGAACATTAACGAACTTCGAGATTGAGTGGCCACTGCTTTGCGAACCTGGCGAAGTTCCTCTTTCTGAACTTCATCGACATACTTTTGAGTGCTGAGATCGTGATATTCGGGCATCGATTTTTCCTTGTGCTTGCTTCATTAACTTTTGATTGTGATGAACCAAAAGCACAGGCTGTGCCAAAACTAAAAAATGTGTTTTCCCTTGGAAAGAACAACATTCTAAAACGCCGTGTTGCGTTTTTCAAACAGAGCAGGGTACTGGAGGTTGCCAAACGACAACATGATGCAAAAACGCAACTCTTGTGTTCCGATGCTTCGCCGGCAATCGCTCGCTTCAAAAAACAAACCGATCGGACCGCAGCAACGACTGTGAGCCGTACGCGCTAGCGTCGGGCATTAACAGAATGCCACTTGACCAATCAATCAAACTCGCCTGACGCGACGCCCGACGCTAGCGCGTTCGGCTCAGCGAAAGGTGACGAGGAACAACCAACCATCTTATGAATTACGGTCGAGTCTGACCATTCCCCCGGACGCGATAATTAAAGCTTGTCAATTGCTCGACCCCGACAGGGCCTCTGGCGTGCATTTTGCCGGTGGCGATACCAATCTCCGCCCCCATCCCAAACTCGCCGCCGTCGGCAAATTGAGTCGACGCGTTGTGCAATAGAATCGCTGAATCAATTCCGCCTAAGAAGAGATCGGCAGTGTTTGGATTTGCAGTGACGATCGATTCGGTATGATGCGAGCCAAACTGATTGAT
>CAZKTR010000451.1:0-3159 GCA_964555525.1 uncultured Pirellulaceae bacterium | reverse complement strand
TCTTGGAATGGAAACGCTGGAAACCCGAGCCGACATCAAGAAAATCGTTGATGCAGTTACTACACTGGGACTATAACTCAACGGCACTCCACTGCCGCCGGGGGATAGCCTACGGTTACCACTAGAATCAAAAAACACTGGGCTGATGCCCGTATCGGTGAACGCCAAGCCGCGTTAAGTTCGGCTTGGCGTTAAACTTAGTACATACGTGATACCCTTGGACCGACTTTTCACCTTTTCCTCTCTCCTTCGGGGAGAGAGGAGCAAGAGTAGTATTTAAGCCCCACCGGCCAGCAGCATAATGAAGGGTGAGATATCCAAAAAGCTCACAACTCCATCTTGATTGGTGTCGGCCTCAAACTGAAATTGAGGGGCCATACTCAGCACCGAAATGAATGGTGAGATATCTAAAAAGTTCACTAAGCCATCCCGATTGACATCACCCAGTCCAAAATTATCGTCCACTTTTTCGGTTGCTTCAATGGTCACAGCAGTAAACAGAATCTGAACATTCGCTCTTGTAACAGTTACTGCTAGATTGCCACTGCCATCGGTAGCCAGACCAGAGAGCGTAACAAACTCCCCTCCTGTCTCTGAAATCGAGTCAACCGTAGCCGACACGTCGCCTGCCGTCCACACCGTATCAAAGTTGTTATTATTAAAAACTCCTCCACCCGTAACGCTGTAACACAACTCGTCATCCAAGCCTGTAAAGGTCAGAACAATGTTGGATTCGTCTGTTAACGGGCCAAAATCGGCTCGACTGTCATTGCCCACATTAGCCGCACCGTAGCTGTCTGAGTAGATCGAAGTATCGTTGTTGAACGGTGAAACGGTTGTGGGGTTGGAAGTGACCCCCGTAAGTCCCGTATCCTTACCTAGGTTGTTTGTGACTTCTAAGCCAAGACCCATAATCGGTGCACCCGTTAGGTCAACAAAGCCACTCTGCATGACGGTCTCCCCGTCAGCAGCCTGCGTATCAAACAAGTTGAAATTCGTTGAGGAATCGGTTCCTACACTCATATCTCCAAAGACAGGAGTGGGAGACTCAAAGTCAAAGCCCGCGACATCGCCAATGGCCAATTGTGCTTGGGCTGTTGCGCTTGCCAATGTAATTGCCACAACGCAACAAAGGGTATTTAAAATTATTCGCATTTGATCAACTCCAAAAGATAGTATTCGTGGTGATAAGATGCTGTACAGCCTATCCTGTTGTAGATTAATTAACACATTTATGCGTCTGATAACGGCGAGAGCTGTGAGGCCGCTAACGTCCTATTGGTTTACACGCTCGATGCTAAACCGCTTTAACAGCAAAGTAAAAAACTCGCCGACAAAACATTAACGGCGTTTTATTTCACGCAAAATACTGTCGGCTTTTACGATTCCTAGCTTGTCGCTGGCTTTTTATCGGAATCTTCATTCTCGGGACTGTCGAGGTACACAATGTATGTGCTCAAACTGCTAGTTTCCACCAGCCAACAGCATAATGAAGGGGGAGATGTCCAAAAAGCTCACAACTCCATCTTGGTTGGTGTCGGCCTCAAACTGAAATTCACCGGCCATACTCAGCACCGAAATGAATGGTGAGATATCTAAAAAGTTCACTAAGCCATCCCGATTGACATCACCCAGTCCAAAATTATCGTCCACTTTTTCGGTTGCTTCAATGGTCACAGCAGTAAACAGAATCTGAACATTCGCTCTTGTAACAGTCACTGACAAGTTACCACTACCATCAGTCGCAAGGTCGGAGAGGGTAACAAACTCCCCTCCTGTCGCAGAAACCGAGTCAGTCGTAGCCGACACGTCGCCTGCCGTCCACACCGTATCAAAGTTGTTATTGTTAAAAGCGCCTCCGCCAGTAACGCTGTACAACAACTCGTCATCCAAGCCTGTGAAGGTCAGTACAATGTTCGAGTCGTCTGTTAACGGCCCAAAATCGGCTCGACCCGCATTGCCCACATTGGCCCCACCGTAGTTGTCTGAGTAGATCGAAGTATCGTTGTTGAACGGTGAAACGGTTGTGGGGTTGGAAGTGACCCCCGTAAGTCCCGTATCCTTACCTAGGTTGTTTGTGACTTCTAAGCCAAGACCCATAATCGGTGCACCCGTTAGGTCAACAAAGCCACTCTGCATGACGGTCTCCCCGTCAGCAGCCTGTGTATCAAACAAGTTGAAATTCGTTGAGGGGTCGGTTCCTACACTCATATCTCCAAAGGCAACAGCGGGAGACTCAAAGTCAAAGCCCGCAACATCGCCAATGGCCAATTGTTCGCTAGGTCCAGAATTATCGATTGCTTCGATGGTGACGGCAGTAAACAGAATCTGAACATTCGCCCTTGTAACAGTCACTGAAAGATTACCACTGCCATCAGTAGCCAGATCAGAGAGGGTAACAAACTCCCCTCCTGTATCAGAAGTCGAGTTAGTCGTAGCCGACACGTCGCCTGCGGTCCAAACCGTATCGAAGTTGTTATTGTTAAAAGCGCCTCCGCCAGTAACGCTGTACAACAACTCGTCATCCAAGCCTGTAAAGGTCAGAACAATGTTCGAGTCGTCTGTCAACGTCCCAGCATCGGCTCGACTCGCATCGCCCACATTGGCTGCACCGTAGTTGTCTGAGTAGATCGAAGTGTCGTTGTTGAACGGAGAAACCGTTGTCACGCTGGAAACGACGCCCGTAAGTCCGGTGGCTTTGCCTAAATTGTTTGTGACTTGTAAGCCAAGGCCGGAAACACTTGCACCCGTCAGGTCAATAAACCCAGTCTGGGAGACAGTCTCCCCGTCAGTAGCTTGCGTATCAAACAAGTTGAAATTCGTTGTGGGGTCCGTTCCAACACTCATCGCTCCAAAGGCAGGAGCGGGAGACTCAAAGTCAAAACCGACCGTAATGCCAACCGCCAGAGTATTCGTATCAGTATCAATGCCAGCGCCATCGACCACTTCGACGAATCGAATCTCGCTGGTGGCGTAGCCGATCACCAAGTCGCCGTAGGGATCTAAAACAACATCCGTCGGACGGTCTCCATTTTGTTGAGCCAATAAATTCTGCACTGCACCTGTCACTGGATCGACCAGCACGACATCTTGTCCGCTGTTGCTGTGTCTTGCCACAACGACATGCTGGTCAAAGGGACTGCCAGGCGCTCGAACAAA
>CAZKTR010000450.1:0-3164 GCA_964555525.1 uncultured Pirellulaceae bacterium | reverse complement strand
TGCTGGTCGTAACGAATCACTCGATTTCTTCCGCTTCGCTTAGCGTTGTAAAGGCATTCGTCGGCCTGATCGAGCATATGCTGAGGGTCCATCGGTTTGAACTCTTTGGAAGAGACTCCAATACTTGCGGTAATATTTATTCCGCAGATTTCAGTGTTTTCGATTGTTACCCGAAGTCCTTCCGCCAGTTCTACGCACTGCTCGACGCTTGCACTGCCAACCAGAACGACAAATTCTTCTCCTCCGAAACGGCAAACCAAGCCAACCTCACTGAGTTTATCCCTGAGTATTGAACCCACTGCCTTGAGCACCTCGTCGCCGACGGAGTGCCCGTGGTTATCGTTGACCGATTTAAAGTGGTCGACGTCGAGCATCATCAAGTTTAACTGGGTAACGGATTCGTCATTCCAAACGTCTTCGAATCGGCCAAAGAACGCCCTTCGATTCATACACATGGTCAGCGGATCATAAGAAGCCAAAAATGACAGTTGCTCGTTCTGACGGGCAACTTCATCTCGAGAGATTCGCAGCGAGCCAATGATCTTGGCCAGTTCTGCGTTTTTGTTTTCCAGTGCCGTAACGTCGTCAAAGCTAACAAGCGTTCCCTTGATATTGTCACTGGCGTCAATAATTGGCGTCGCGTTGACCACAAACTTTCGCACAGGAGCATTCGGGCGCTGTAGTTGGACGATCTCGCCACAGATTCGATTTTGCGACTTTGCGCAAGTAACCCACGGCATTTCTAAGTCAGCTGCATCATCGGACCTGGTCCATCCGAAGTTGTCCAGTCGCATTCCCAGGCACTCGCTATCGCTCATTTCCGTAATTGCCTGAAACGCTTGATTGGCGTGTGCGATTTCACCGGAGTTGTCGACCAGTACCAAGCCTTCGGCAAGCGTATCAAGTGCTGATCGAACACGGTTGGGAACAACCTTTGACGGGTTGAGGTACCTGAGTGTATTAGCCAGAACAACCCAAGCCAGTAGCGATGTAGCTGCAGCGATGAAGGCGATCAATCCGTAGGGATAGCCCATCAACGGAGCCGAAGCATTGAGTGGTCGAAACGCGAGTTCTAAGTCGGCCCATTTTTTACCACCTGAGTTGATCTCAACTGAAATCTGCTTTCCAGATCTATCTTTGGAGTTAGCGTTCCAGGTTGCTTCGTGAGGCCCAGAAGTATGCAAGTATCCTCGCCCAGTCTGAAAAATACCGATAGAAATCAGGTCTTCGTCTACCTTGACGGTTCGATCGAGAATTTTCTCGAGCCTAATTCCACGTGGATTCTCCGCGTACGTCGTAACATTGACCGCAATGGTCTTGGTCATGTCGACTCGCTTGGAAAGCTCAAGCTTTTGTGGGTCAGAAATTAGCCCAATTCCAGTCGCTATCCAAACGATCGTTGCGCAGGCGAATCCAATCACTAGTGCTAGTCGGGTTGCAGATCTGATTTTTGGCATGTCGAATCAATTAAACTTGAAAGTGTGCCGTCTCTAGAAAACTTACACGTCAATAAAGATATCGTTGGATTGGAGCTTCAAATTTGTAGTGAATAGTCCAATTCTAGCGTCAGCGAAATCGCTTGGGTAATCGGCAATGAGGCTGACGAAGTTAACGGTTTTAGCGGATTAACCGAAGAAGTCGTCGAACTCCTGATCTGCACCACCCGCTGTGCCACTGACATAAGAATCGAGGACTGGCAGAGGGTCGATCATTCTCCAGGACGGTAGTTGAGCAAGCGCAACTGCCATCAATGCTCCACCTCGAAGCGTCCAGAGAATGTAGCCTAGCGAGCCGATGCCGGTTACCGCCCCGACTGTGAGTTTGAAATCACCGAATAACTCATCAGTTTCGATTTGCGATTCAATTTCTTCAAAGAGGAACCCAGCGTTGAAAATGGTTTGAAGCCCTGAATCGCTATTTTTGAACTCATCAAGCTCGTTAGCACCTGCAACATCGGTAGACACACCATTGGCTTGGATGGATGAAACATTCGCAAGAATCGATCCCAGAACAGCTCGAGCCTGTCGTCGATTGGTCAATAGTTTGATTAGGTCCTGGGAATCTCCCTCAGCCTGGAATTCGACCCGATCGGTAAGGTTCAAAACTGGCACATGGCCTAAGCGATTTGGCGGGATTGCATTGACGGTGACACTATCCGAGTTCTCTTCCTCTTCTTCACTCTGGTTAGGATTGTCGCCAGCTTCTTCCAATAGCGGCTCTCCGGCCGTTCTTGTCGGCTCAACATCCTCAGGCGCGGAGACTACTGGAGGGCTTTGCATTCTTAACCCGTCCAGGGAAACGTTAATTTCAACCGAAGTGGCAGACGTTTCAACTCCGTCGCTGGCCAGATAGGTAAATGTCTCAACACCGAAGAATCCCGGGTTCGGCGTGTAAACGAAACTTCCATCCGCGTTAAAAGTGAGTGTTCCATTGGCTGGACTGTCAATCAAGACAGCCATCAACGCATCGCCATCGACATCGATATCGTTTAACAGGACATTGCCTGTCACGCTGGAATCTTGCCCCGACATAATTTCAAAGGAATCGCTATTAGCGACAGGGTTATCTTCGATTGGTTGGACTGTAATAACAACGGTCGCAGTGTCAAATCCACCGTTTCCATCGGCGATCTGGTATTCAAATGTGTCAGTCCCGTGGAAATTTTCTACTGGAGTATAGGTGAATGACCCGTCAAGATTGAGTAAAAATGTGTCAGCGTTTGTCGGTCCATTGACCAACGTAGCAGTCAATATGTCGTTTTCGACGTCAGTGTCGCTGTTTGTGATTATGTTGCCGGTCAGTGAGGTGTCTTCGTCAACCTGGAAACTGTCATTGCCGGCAATTGGATTGTCGTTAACCGGGGAAATTACAATTGAGAAGGTCTGACCAGCCACAGCCAAATTCGAGTTTTCCAATATGTCGAACGTGAAACTATCGAGCGATGCTTCGGAACCAGAGTGAGAGTAAGATACAAGCCCTGCATCGATGTCAGCCTGAGTGAATGTGGTTCCTGTGGTCGCTGGGACTCCGTTTATCAATAGCGTTCCCTCCGAAGGCGCGCCCGTAATTAGATACGTCGGACTGGCTGAATTCTGATCTTCATCGGTCGTTTGTAGCAATGCGTTGTCGATAGTGATCGTGCTGCCCTCGTCCACCACGGCACC
>CAZKTR010000449.1:0-3164 GCA_964555525.1 uncultured Pirellulaceae bacterium | reverse complement strand
CTGGCGGCAGCATGCGAGACCAAGAAGTCATCGACGCTTGCAACCAGCACGGCATCCCAATGGTGTTCGCCGGCAAACGCCACTTCCGCCATTAAAAAATGGTTTGCTGCTACGCTTGGTCGTTTGGCCAGGCGTACCAAATCTTCCACGTTGAAAGATCGGAGAAATAACTGATGGGACTCTTTGAATTTCTCTTTCCGCCGAGCGCGAGTTCCAACCGCAATTTGCTCAAACGAATTGCAGACCAACAGAAGTGGAAGACTCAAAAGAACGACCACGTTGTAAAACGACTAGAGGACCGCATCGACGAGCTTGAAAACGATTTCATGACGCTGACTCTATCGCTAGCTTCGCTGCTGGACACGATCAACGAAAAAGGCCTCATTACCCGAGACGAGGTCAAAGAAAAAATGAGTCAACTCGACGACCTTGACGGGCTCAAAGACGGCAAACTACCTGTGTCGCTGCTCCGCAATTGGACGAATCCCTCAGAGGATTTGCTATAGTGGACGAGGCTACGAGTCCTGAAGTTTGGTTCTTCCGCAAGGATTCGTAGCCTCATCCACTACGGAAAAGCCAGTCTACGTGCCCTCTTTGGCATTCCCGTGTTCATCGTAGCGCATCAGGCCAAAGTAAAAAAAGGCGAAGAAGCCGATGGGAATCGCCGAAAAGAACAATGGGTGCTTGACGATGCCCAACACTAGCCCGAATAGGAAAATAACAATCCAAGCAACCCAAGAGTCTCGCATTAATCCTTGATATCGCTTCACGTTAGATTTCCTCTGGCGTCGGTTTAAGGTTATGATTTTAGCTGAACACGAACGAGCAACTTAACACCCAATAGTTTTTTCGGTCGCTGGTTGTATTTGGCTGAACTCTCGACTTCGAATCCGCTAAACTCATTCTAACAAAACTCTCAAAATTTTAACAGGAACGGGCTGATCCGTGGCAATCGAGTTTAAGTGTCAAAACTGTCAAAAAACACTTCGAGTGGCCGACGAATTCGCCGGAAAAAAAGCTCGTTGTCCAAACTGCCAAACCATCTTATTGGTGGAAAGCGATACTGAAACCGTAGAACCGATCGCGGTAAAACCGCCGGTGGCCTCAGCTCCACAACCACCTGCCTACGGACAGACCGGTACACCTAGTGCGACTCCTTTGGCAACTGGCAATCCCTACAGCAGTCCGGCACAAGCGTCACAATACCGGGGCCCCACTCGCCGTCGCTCACGCGGCGAACCGCATCGAGGCGGGCTTGTGCTGGGTCTAGGAATCGGAGCGATGGTCTGCAACATTTGCATGATCCCTGGAATACTGGCACTCACCTTTGGCCTAAACGACTTGAAAGCAATGAAGGAAGGCCGGATGGATAATGAAGGGCACGTATTAACTTTAGCTGGCACGATCATGGGTGGGATCATGACGGGTCTTGCAGCACTTGGCCTGTTGTTCTACGCGGTATTGATCGTGATCGGGTTAGCAGCCGGTTAATGACCCGTCACGTTAGCGGCTTTGGCGGAAACAACTCACTCGATCTCAAACTTTTTTTCAAAGCAAAGACTAAGCCGAGCGAACCAGTAATCCTAATCAACGGAAAACTCACTTAAAAAGGTACTGGCCATCGAACCGTCAACAAACAACAACGATCCCAACGAACCAGCATCCACCGAAAGCGGATCGCTATACGAATCTATGGTTTACGGGCTCACGCTTCCCGAGCGAACCGTTCGCAGCGCCGCAGCGCTGATCAGTGGAGCGGCCGGCGAGTCGGTTGCATTGATCGTACCGCGATCGTTTCAAGACTCGAAATCCTATCGCGTTTTTGTCCAGCAAATGCTAGACATGGTTTCCCATGATGTTGGCGGTGTCAAAAAAGAGACCCCAGAAACCGACGAAGCGAATCAAGCTGCCGCTGCTGAAAACTACGTCGCCAAAAAAACCGTCGGCACCTTCATTGATTTGGCTGGAATGTCAATGATGCATGTGTCGCCGCTAACCGTATTGGCGATCGTCAGCGATGTGGCTCATGGATCAACCTACTACCTGAACGAGCTGGCCACCGAGCTCAAATCACAAGGCGTGATCAATGAAGATTCGACCATCGGCAGCACCGCCGATTTACTGGCCAGCATTGGCGACGCTTCGGCAAGCACTGCCGATCAATTCGACACGCCACCGATTGATTTAAAAGGATTGGCAGACACGATCCGACAAACCCAAGAGCAGCTATCAGGAATTGACCCAACCAAACTGATTCCGCAGTCAGAAATCAAATCGCTGTGGGCCGACATGAGCGAACTGGCGACTAAAGAACACGTCAGTTTGTTCCAGCTGTCCAGTGCCGTAACGATGTACTCGCTAAAACAAGTATCCACGGCCACACAAGGAACGCTGGCGACCATTCGCGTCACCGGCAACGTGTTGGACGAACATTTCTTTGATCATTACCGCACCGCCATCGGCACGATCGCCGACGAGGGCATCTACTCGGTTTTGTCCAAAACTAGCCAGCCTTACTTGGACGCCGTTTGGTTCAATTTTTCCAGCGACCGGTCAACCATTACCGAAGACTTAATCAGCGGAAAGCTGTTTAATCAGGCGATCGATAGTGTCACGGGATGGTTTTCTGACGGTAGTGAGAAAGACGAACCCGAACCGCCCGCCAGCGAGTGAGCCCAATGGGTGGCGACAGTTGCCTCTGGCCTGTCTTACGCGGTGGTGGAGCGGCAACGCTTTTTATTGTGGCCGAGTGTGAATGACGTTTTCCCTCCTCGGTCGGCGCGGAAGACCGGCTGGAAGCCTTTTTATACCCCACATCTCTGGCGAGACTGATTCATCCGTGAACTTGATAGAAAAGGGGAGACTACTAAAAGGGCTATTAACGCAGTTTTTTGAAGGCCAACCTCTGCGTCTTTGAGGCTCTGCGTGCGAAAAAAACTTTTCAGTATCGCTTTCCAAGTGATAGGTAAAAGTCTCACGCAGAGTCGCGGAGTCGCAGAGATTTCAGACCGAAGTGGGCGACACCTAGTTGATGCTTCACGAAGTGCGTGGGCACGACACGGTTGGATTACCCCAGCGGGGTTTACGTCATTAGCTCAGGGCGGAAGCCCTGAGAATCGAGATGCACAAACGTTCTTGCCCCGGATGGGGTATTCGTGTTGTCT
>CAZKTR010000448.1:0-3176 GCA_964555525.1 uncultured Pirellulaceae bacterium | reverse complement strand
CGGTTCCAACAGAGCGTAAGTCACGCGATCGTTCTGAGGAAACAGTACGATCAGATGCACGTCCAGAGCGTGAAGATCGAACAGTTCGTTCAGAAGCGGATCAAACTGAACGTAAGTCACGCGATCGTTCTGAGGCAACAGTACAATCAGAAACACATACTGAGCGTGAAGATCGAACTGAGCTTAAGTCACGCGATCGTTCAGAGCAAACAGTACGATCAGAAGCACGCGCAGAGCGTGAAGATCGAACAGTACGATCAAAAGCAGATCAAACTGAGCGTAAGTCACGCGACCGTTCAGAGCAAACAGTACGATCAGAAGCACGCACAGAGCGTGAAGATCGAACCAATCGCGAAACAGTTGCCTCGGCTGCCGAAGGCCGTGACGACTTGACTCGTATCGAAGGCATCACCGAGGAAGCTCAACAGGCACTTTACAGCAGCGGATACTATCGTTTTAGCGATCTGCAAAACGCCAACAAAAAGCAACTCAAACGAGTGCTTGCGGACTCCAACCTGAAGTTCACGGCTGCTCAGACGAAATCGTGGATCGTTCAGTCTGGATCGTTGATTAGCCAAGGGGAAAGCAGCGAACGGTCTGTGCAACAATCGCAGTTGCAGTTTAACACTAGCGATAGCGAAACACGGGGTTCGGAAGAGCGAGCAAGCAGAAATGCTTCTAGCCAGCGCGACGATCTAACAAAGATCCGTGGCATTGGTAAAGCAACTTCTAATCTGCTTTCTCGATCTGGCATCACCAGCTATCGTGACCTTTACGAAGTTGAACCACAACGGCTGAGACAACTTTTGGATCAAGCCGGACGAAAATTCAAGCTTATTGATCCAAGTAGTTGGTCACGGCAAGCGGAGTTGGCAATGAGTGCTGATTGGGATGGCTTGGAGCGTTGGCAATCTGAATCTGCTGGTGCATCAAGCACGCAGGTCGATCGCGATTACAGCTCATTGGATCCAGATGATTTGACCGCGATCCGTGGAATCGGCCCTGCCACACAGAAACTTCTGGGGGAAAAAGGCATTCGTCGCTTCGAGCAAATCGCCAGCATGAAGAGTGAGCAATTCGAAGAGTTGTTCGCTGAACATCAGGAGCGATTCAACCTAGTAGATCCTTCAACGTGGCCGGAACAAGCCCAATCGATGCTTCGAAATCGCGCCGGCTACAACGATCAGGAAAACGAAATTTTGAACGAGATTCAATCAATCGCTGAATTGGCGAAAGAGCAACCTCGCGAAACTCGTGAAACCCGCCAGTCGGATTACACGCCTCAATCGTAGTCAGATTTTTGACATCGTTGACTGATTAAATAACAAAGCTCGCACTGTTTCGGTGCGAGCTTTTTTTGTCAACTCAAATTACCTGCAATGCGACATGGCAAAACAGCGGCACTCCAAATCACATACAAAATTTACTTACAGGCCCTTTCGTTTTTTTTCAGCGACCGCGGCACCCTTGATGAGCAAGAAAAGCACGTAAATCAAAGAAGTGATTACCAGTCCTTGAACTACTAAGTCCATTTTCTCCCGTCGATTATCGCTCCTTCGGTACCACTTAAGACCGTCATCATTCCACGAGTTAAGATCGTCCTTGTCATTTCCATCAGATTTGCTTGTACCGTCTCGGCCTAGTGAAAAAAACACTATTCGATCTTTATCGTCGACACTTCTTGTGACACATCGATACGCATTCCCCCATGGATCTTTCTCGGGACACTCGCCCAAGACCCGATGGTGGTCGCCGAATGTTCCGTCGAGCCAAGATTCAACCACTTCCTGCGAAACTTTTCGGTCAACGGAATCCGTTTCTTGGAGCATTTGAATTCTCGCTTCCAACCGGTTTACTTCTTTGGATGCTATCGACCAATAGTAGTATGGAAGCTTATTGGCCGCTAACATAATGACAACGACCAAAAACGTCGGCCCGATTAATAACAAGTGAATTAGTTTTAATTGAATACGCAAATGCAAAAGCCTCCTGCTGCCATTGATTGGACTTTATTTACTCGTCAATAACCAAGGAAACCACCACTCTCATATGCTTATCAGGGCTCGCAAGCGATTTGTCTACGGCGGCCTTCAAATCACCATAGCTGCCTGATTTGGTCGCGTAATCGAGGCTTGAGCTACCGACTGAATGATTTAGATGTTGCCGCCCCAGCATGACGTTTACGTCTTTATTCCACGATTGTTGGGAACCGCCACGCTTAGCAGGTGTGCCAATCCACTCTACGTTCAGTTCAACTCCGTTGTCATTGCCGTCGCGAATTGCTTTGATTCGGACGCCCGCACAAGGCCGTTCTTTTGCAAACTCCGTCAACAGGCCGATTAACATCTCACTAGAAAAGGTTTGGCCTTTCAATTGGGGCACCTTTACAAGCCATGCCTGCGTTACCGTCTCGGACTTGTTGTCCATGCTGGTCACGGTGATCGTGTTCGGGAGGTCCATCGTCAATTGCCGAACTTGTTTCGCAAAAGGATGCGAATCTTCAATCTTGCTCGACAGTTTTTCTGCGGCTTCAATTGCCCCGGGCCCAAGTTTCGCCAGTTGCTTCAACGCTTTTTCACAGGCATCTTTAGATTCGTTTGATGCAATTTTCTCAATAAGTGGAGCCGTGATTTCGTTTGGTATGAGTTTCACGACAAACGGTTTGGAAACTTTGATGGGCTTGAGTCCATTGGCGCTGCGCCAATGATTGATTGCAGTGAACCGTTCGGCGTCACGTTCTCGTTCGGTGCCATCAAGTCGGCAAGAGTAAATCTCAGGCCAATTCTTTGTCAACACATACCCAGCGATATCGCAAACCCTTGGATTCGAAAACGACTGATCGCCATAGCTACCGCTCATGGATACCTCGTCGGTCGCCTGCAGACTTTCAACAAGAAAAGCCTCGACAGCATCGACGTACGCTTGGTCCAAATTCAAATCCGCGTCCGATAGCGAATTGATGACTTCGAATTTTGTACGGGCAAGTAGCTCCGGAAATCTCTCGGTAACGCTTTTAACTGCCTGCGATGATCCCGCATGTAGCAGAAACACAGCGATTTGCCCTTCAGGATCATCAAAGGAGTAGTCTCGTGTTGCATCGGGCGAGTAGTTCTTCCATTCATGCAACATTCTTTCAATCGCCAATTGCGATCGCCCGGTTCGCATTAGTGCTTGTG
>CAZKTR010000447.1:0-3183 GCA_964555525.1 uncultured Pirellulaceae bacterium | reverse complement strand
TGGATCTGAGTTAGATCAGGTGGCGTGCGATAATCGCGGCCACTGCCAAAGGTGCGTTTTTGATCGGGTGCTAATCGTCGCTCAACTGGGGTTGCCATAAGCGCGGAATCTCCACTATCGGTTTACTGGGAAACAGTTGGGGATACGTTTGGGCCAACATTAATAAAATGAGGAATGTTGGTGGGTTGTTGGTTGAGAACCAACTGATGAAGGCTTAGCAGAAAATTGCAAGCAGGCTGGAAAGGCAAGTACCAAGATGCCAATGCAAATGATACGAACGAACGGAGACTGAATTGGTCTGCATTCATGCGCACAAAAACCCCAACACATTTCTTGGAACTGAACGAATGTCCAAGCCTGTGGTTGGAGTGCATGTATAATCCCTGATATTGTCTGACCGCAACAAACCTGCCCAAATGTCGGCGCAAGGTTCTGACTGCAAGTTGACTGTTAAACTGACATCCTGTTTTGTGGCATCAACAAAGCCGCTCGTACTGCCCTAACACGCGATGGACTGGCCATTTACGCAAGGTGCAGAAGCGGGAATCGTACCACAAATTATCAAATTTGACATCTGCTAGCTGAAAAAAGGCAACGAAAGACGCACACCACCCAAGAAGGGAAGGAAATGCGGCATTAAGCGGTCTCTAATGGCTCACAGTGTGGCTTCGGCGAAATGGGTAACCTAAACGGCAATTGGCGGCACGCGAACGTACCGCCAATGAACTCCAATTTATCGCCGTTTCAGCGGAGAAGTGCGGCCGGTGGATTCACCGGCGGACTTCATTCTGAAATCAATAAACGCTCGATTAGATCGAGAGCTTACTTGAGTTCGATGCTACCACCGGCAGCTTCGACATCCGCTTTGATCTTGTCGCAATCTTCTTTCGAAGCTGCTTCTTTCAGAGTTGCTGGGCAGCCTTCGACCATTTTCTTGGCTTCCATCAAAGAAGCGCCAGTGATGGTTTTGACAACCTTCACGACGTCCAACTTCTTGTCGCCGAATCCAGTTAGGATCACGTCGAATTCAGTTTGGGCTGCAGCTGCGTCGTCGCCACCACCACCGCCACCGGCGGCCGCCATAACAACGCCACCACCAGCAGCAGCTTTGATGCCGTGCTCGTTTTCTAGGTAGTCGCTAAGTTCTTTGGCTTGCACCAAAGTTAGGCCAGCGATTTTATCGCCCATGGCTTTTGCGTCGGCAGAGTACTCTACTGTTGCTGTATCTTCGGACATTGGAGTCACCTTTCGTAATCTAGAGTCATCGGGTTGCGGGACCCAATTGGCTCATCTCATCATTCAAAATTGTTGTTTGAAAAAATACTCAGTGGAAACATTTCCAAGGAGCAGATTCGAATTGCCGACTCCGCGATTGGCAACCGAAAGTTTGCACATAAAGTGCTACCCTTGCGGGCAAGTTCTTCACAACGCAGAAGCATCGCTGTGTTGAACCGAATATCTAAAACAGTCAAAGGCTTGACATTGCGGCCTTACCTGAAACTGGTTTTTGCTTACTCTTCGCCTTTGGACTTGATTTGTGAAACAAGTGCTCCACCAGGTCCTTTGAGCTGTGCTGCCAGTTGAGCACCAGGGCCCATGATCTGACCGACCAGCATGCTGAGTTGCTCAGTACGACTAGGCCATTTGCTGATTTCAAGAACTCGTTCTGGAGTCAGTTGGACACCGTCCATTGCTCCGCCGCGAGTTTCGAATACTTCAAAATCTTCTTCGTCTTTGTTCAGTTCCGTGGCTTCTTTAACCAGGCTGACAAAGTCGTCTGCACCCCAAAGTACAGCGTTTGTTCCGCCGATACCTTCGAACGCAGCCGCTAAAGAAGTTCCTTCAGTGGCTCGTTGAGCCAAGCTGTTTTTAACGACCATCATCCCGATGCCTTTTTCTCGCAAACGTTTACGAAGGGCACTGGTGGAATTTGCGTCCATGCCGATCACGTTCGCTAGAACGCAATCCTCAACTCCATCGAGTCGGTTGGACAGGTCTTTTGCAAGTAGGTTTTTTACTAATTTACTCATGACATTTTCACTTCAAAGTCAAGCGGTTTTCACTTAGGAAGCTAAGCGTAGATTCGTTAATCTTGCCGCAGGTTTAGTGTTTTGATAGTTGGTTGCAAGCCAAGGGCTTGGCCTGCAAAGGAGACCGAAGACTAGGCAGCCACTTGGATGCCGGGGCTCATGGTTGCCGTCAAGGAAATCCCTTTGATGTACGTGCCCTTGATGGAGGCTGGCTTTAGCGAGTCGATGTAGGCGAGGAACGCTGCTGCGTTGTCCTTGATTTGATCGGCTGAAAAGCTCAACTTTCCAAGCACTGCATGGATGTTTCCACCGGTGTCATTGCGGAATTCAACTTTACCAGCTTTGTATTCGCTAACAGCCTTGGCAACATCGGGAGTCACCGTGCCAGCTCGTGGCGAAGGCATCAAGCTGCGAGGGCCAAGGACGCGTCCGAGCGGTCCAACAACACCCATCATGTCCGGGGACGCGATGCAGACATCGAATTCAAGCCATCCGCCGCTGATCTTTTTGGCGAGATCTTCTTGGCCGACTTCATCAGCACCCGCTTCGGTCGCTGCTTCAGCTGCCTTGTCTTTGGCAAATACAACGACGCGTTGCGTCTTGCCGATGCCGTGAGGGAGAACAACCGAACCGCGAACGATCTGGTCGGCTTGCTTTGGGTCGATGCCCAATTGCATGTGGATTTCGATGGTCTGATCAAATTTAGTTCCGTCGAAACCCTTTAGGATCGAGATCGCTTGGTCGAGATCGACGGCGTCTTCCGGAACTTTTGATAGAAGTTCAGTGTATCGTTTTGATTTTTTCATAGTAAAAACTCGAGTGTTGAGGTCAAACGCAACTGCTTTTAAAGTCGCTCCCTCCGGCTAGTTAATTCTGATTGCATTTGCCACCACACCTGGCGATGGCAGAAGGCTGCAACCTAGCCTTCGACTTCCAGGCCCATGCTGCGTGCGGTGCCCATGATCATACGAGTTGCATGCTCCATGTCCCGTGCGTTCAGGTCTGCCATTTTCTTTTCACAGATCTCTTCAATCTGTTTCATCGTGACCTTGCCAACCTTGTTAAGGTTAGGCACTCCAGAGCCCTTTGCGATTCCGGCTGCTTGCTTGAGCATCGATGCCGCTGGCGGACTCTTGGTGATAAAGTCAAACGA
>CAZKTR010000446.1:0-3190 GCA_964555525.1 uncultured Pirellulaceae bacterium | reverse complement strand
ATTCGGCTTCGATGTAGTCGGCGGCGTCACAGAGTTTGTCGTAGGTTCGCAAGTTTCGTTCCCCGATCGTTGTCGCGAGGTGGACGACGTGTTTCTTAAGCGCCTGCTCGGTCGTGAGCGGTTTTTCTGGAACGTCGGCAGCTTGGGTTGTGGCAGCAGCGGGAACCGAATTGGCCGGCGATTGAATTACCAACGGCGTTTGCGGATTAGCTGGAACGGGCTCGACGGTTCGTTGATACGAAACTCCCGGTTGGCGAATGTTAAAAAGCCAAAATACAAACGCCGCGATCACAACGGCTACCAACAGGCCAAATACTAAACGAAAGAATGTAATCTTGGGCTTAGTTTGGGGGAGGTGTTGCGGGGCTGGTTGGGCCGCAACTTGCGAGGGGCTTACGTTCATCAATGACTCCTCCGGGCTCAATTGTCTGGTTTTAATTTCGCAATCTACCGACTGCGGGCCTTTACTATACCGGATTTCAACCAAGAAGTTTTATGTTGCCTGAAGACCCAGAGGTTGAATCGTGTTGAAAGGACGTCGATCGCCGCGTCGTGGGCAGGCGGCTAGGAATGCCCAACCTCTGACAGCGTGTTAGCCCAGCAGTCGTGACAAAATAAAACACGGCCAACTTTTTGGTGTCGACCGTGTTTTGAAGTGCACTCCGTTGCTCCTTAGTGACCATTTACTGGAAGCTCAAAAAATTGAGTCTCTATAAATAATCAGAACAACGACTCTGCACGAAACTAAATTGTGTTGAGCAACCGCTTCTAGAGCTGGCACTCAGTTGATTGGAAGACTATCTCGCTCGACGAGTGGTTCGTCAATTAAACTTTGACAAACCACTAGTTCAATACTGATTCCGCCGCTGAAGGCAACTGCAAGGAAGGCGCTGGAAGTGTTGTGCCTCGCTGCTGGACTTCAACGTTTTGTTGAGTTGGCAGAAAGCTGTTGTTTGCACGTGTGTTGATCTGGTCAACTCGCGGAGCTTGCATTGAACGACGTGGAGCGGTTTCGCGAATTGATTCGTTCTGGACGCTTCCTTCGACCATCGCGGCCTGTCCTTCGGTAGCTTTTCCAAAAACGATCATCATCTCTTTCTCACGACCGTTTCGCTCTACTTCAAACTCAAGCTGGTCACCGTCTTCGAGGATATCACCGATTCCGTTGAAGTCTGACAACGATTCAAAATCGATCCCACCACCAGCGACCAATCGGTCACCAACTCGAACACCTGCGATCGCAGCGTTTCCTTTTGGATCCATCTTAGAGACGTATAGCTTGTCATTTCGCAGCTCTACTAACATCCCGAAGCCGAGTGTGGCTTTGGCATTTGAACGAGTAGGAATACTGTCGGCGTCCACAGTCGCTGGTGATTTTGGCAATCGATTGATTGATGCGTGACTGGCATCACTGCGAGCGGGTTGAATCGATCGTGGGTTGGCGCTGCGAGGACGCACCGATTGATTTGCCAAAGTCGGCTGAGCGTTTTGTGATGGTCGCTGAGCAGCAGTTGGTTGCCTAGATTGAAGTTGCCCTTTTTTAGCTGCTGAAGCAGGCGTGGGTTGTTTCGCGGGTGCGGGCTGCGGAGCTAAATCGCCAAAGACTCGCTTAAGAAAGCGGCCGTTGCCAAACATTCTTTCTTGAGCATCAACAGACTGAACACCTACTGACTGAAAGACGATGGTGGCGAGTGCAAAAGTGCAGATAAAATTTAACGACGAATATTTCATTGAGAACATCCTTGTTCTTGGCTGGTCTGGTCTAAGGGAGGTGGGTACCACTGATACCTAAAGACAGTTTTCGTCGGACCGTTCCTGACAAACGAAAATATTTGCACTGCTATGCCTATTCTGAAACACCCAAACATCCGTTTCTTGCGGAGACATCCGAGTAATCCGAACGGCCCGAAGCTTGTGGTAAACAGTGCCAATTAGGTCGCCCATACAACCGATTCAACATGAAAAACGGTCAAGGACTTACAGCAGTTACTAGGTCCGAAACTGAGCTTTCTCCTGATCAAATGGCCCAAAACACCAAAAACCCTAGGAGAAACGGCTTTTTTTAGCCAAAAATCACCCCAACACCGGCGATTTCAGTGCAAACTGTCTTGAATCCTACTGCTGAATCGATCTAATTTCAGCCGTAACAAACATCGCAGAACCCAAACAACGATTGGGTTTTACGAGGCATCGGTCTGAAGGCCATTTATTCCAAACAGTTGGGATAGCCCTCACCGATACCCAATACACACTCAAATCCACTCTTACTATCTACCGGAGAATCGTCTCATGGCGAAGAAAACAGGCCCGAAGCCACCAACAAAAACCGAAATCTTGAACAGCATGGCCGAAGCTACTGGTACTTCTAAAAAAGAAGTCCAAGTGTTCTTTGACGCATTAACTGCAGAAATTCAAAAGAACATCGCTGGCAAAGGATCAGCTGGCATGTTCACTATCCCTGGCCTTTGCAAAGTTGTTGTCCAAGACAAGCCAGCTCTGCCAAAGCGCGAAGTTCGCAACCCAGGTACTGGCGAAATGCAATGGGCCAAACCTCGCCCTGCAAGCAAAGCAGTCAAGGTACGTGCTCTTAAGGGTCTAAAGGACATGGTATAAGCCTGTCTGCTCATTGCTGAAAAAGCAAACCATTAAAGGCCGCTTGATGACTCAAGCGGCCTTTTTTTCGTTTTGAACTCAATCAACGATGTGCTTTGCCACGCCCAAGCAGCTTTCTCACGCCCTAGGCGAAGCCTTCTTGGTGAAGGCAAATTTTGGGGAATGCGAGATTTGACAACCGCCACCGATGCCAGGCCCCTTGCCCACGGTTCATGTGAAGCTCGCTAGGACAATTTGCTCCCTTGTACGCTATATGTCACAACCGCTAAAACGAAAACTCTGCCGCTAAAAAAAATATCGCCATCATTTCCATGGCGAATCTACGGCCCCGCAACCTAGCGTGCCTTATCACAACCACAGCGACTCATTCTGGCAACTATCCTTACCGTGCCAGCAAAAGAATGGCTGAAATTGCTAAAACGTCAGTTTTACTGGCTTCAATGGGGCGCAAAGCGACGTTGACGGTTACTAAGTCGCAAGTATAGTTCAGCTCCTTCTGCACCTTGTACCTCACATTGCTGTCCATGCTCAACTACTTTAGACAACGCTCAGGATCGATCAAAAGCGATATCCTGTC
>CAZKTR010000445.1:0-3193 GCA_964555525.1 uncultured Pirellulaceae bacterium | reverse complement strand
ACTTGAAAAGACAAATGACGAACCATCTTCCAATCTTCCAGTAAAAACATCTCCCTCGCTGAGCGTAAAGGGCGACGAGATGTCATTGAAGGCAAAGCCATTGAGCAAGAACTCCCCCCCTGAGATGTTGACTGTGCTGCCATCAAAGGCATCGAAGTCACTTTCGATTGTTCCACCTGAGATGTTGACTGTGCTGCCACTTTCGGCGTCGAAGTTACTTCCGAACGTCCCTCCCGAGATGTTAACCGTGCTGCCACTGAAAGCCTCGAAGGTATTTCCGACTTCCCCTCCCGAGATGTTAACCGTGCTGCCACTGAAAGCGTCGAAGTTATTTTCGACTTCCCCCCCCGAGATATTGACCGTGCTGCCATTTAAAGCGTCGAAGCCACCTTCAACGATTCCTCCCGAGATGTTAACCGTACTGCCGTCTTCAGCGTCGAAATTAAAACGGACTTCGCCGCCCGAGATATTGACGGTGCTGCCAGCCAAAGCATTGAAGTTACTTCCGACTTCCCCATCCGAGATGTTGACGACGCTATTAAATGCGGAGAGATTGGATCCAACCGTCCCTCCCGAGACATTGACCTCGGATGCGACGACAATAACCCTTACGCCAACGTCCCCCCCCTCAACATTTAATGTTGCGTTTACGGCAGTGAAGTCATTGTCTAGTTCGCCGCCAGATTGGACTGTGAGCGTCTGCCCCCGGCTAATACCACCGAGTGTCGAAGCAGTGTCGACTGTTTGAGAGGTAATGTTGACTGTTGGAATGGATGTTTCAATTAAGTTGACACCATTTAGGATGTCCGACTGGAGACTTGAAAAGACAAATGACGAACCATCTTCCAATGTTCCAGTAAAAACATCTCCCTGGCTGGGCGTAAAGGACGACGAAATGCCATTGAAGGCAAAGCCATTGAGCAAGAAATCCCCGCCTGAGATGCTGACTTCACTGCCATCAAAGGCACCGAAGCCACTTGCGATTGTCCCACCTGTGATGTTGACAGTGCTGCCACCTGCAGCGCCGAAGTTACTTGCGATTGTCCCACCTGTGATGTTGACCGTGCTGCCACTGAGGGCTCTGAAGCCAAATCCGACTTCCCCTCCCGAGATGTTAACCGTGCTGCCATCGTTGGCGTCGAAGAAAGTTCCGACTTCCCCTCCCGAGACGTTGATGGTACTGTCATTGGCTTCGGAGAAGCTTCCGACTGTCCCTCCCGAGATGTTAACCGTGCTGCCAGCAAAGGCATCGAAGGAATCACCAACAGTCCCTCCCGAGATATTGATCTCGGATGCGACGACTTGAGCATTGCTGCCGATTGATCCCGCCTCAATATTTAACGTTGCGTCTGCTGTAGTAAAATTACCCCCTAGATTTCCTCCGGCTTGAACAGTGAGCGTCTGCCCTGCTCTTAAACCTCGCAATGTTGAAGCCGTGTTAATTGTTTGGGGTGTGGTATTCGCTGTTGGAGTGGAGGTTTCAATTAAGCTGACACCGTTAAGGTTGTTGGATATGCTATTTGAGAAAAGAAACGTTGAACCATCTTCCAACGTTCCAGTCAGCACATCTCCCGTACTCAGAGTAAGCGGCGACGAAGTGTCATTGAAAGGACTACCATTAATTAGGAATTCTCCGCCAGAGAAATTGATGGAACTCCCAGCAGAAATATTGAAGAAAGGATCAAGTTGTCCGCCGGAGATGTTAATCGTGCTGCCAGCAAAAGCGTCAAAATTATCACCAACAGTCCCTCCCGAGATGTTAACCGTGCTGCCATCGTTGGCGTCGAAGAAAGTTCCGACTTCCCCTCCCGAAATGTTAACGGTACTGCCGCTGTTAGCGTCGAAGAAAGTTCCGACTTCCCCTCCCGAGATGTTAACCGTGCTGCCGGCAGCGGCAGTAAAGCTACTGCCAACTTCTCCACCCGAGATGCTGACCGTGCTGCCAGTGAAAGCAGTAAAGCCATTGCCAACTTCTCCACCCGAAATGTTGACCTCAGTTCCAGCTACATCGGCTTGGCTGCCGACTGCTCCAGCTTCTACATTTAATGTTCCACCTACGGCAGTAAAGTTATCACCCAGCTCACCACCGGCTTGAACCGTGACCGTCTGGCCAGTTCTAATACCGCGCAATGTCGAAGCCGTGTCGATCGTTTGAGGAGTGGTGTCCGCTGTTGGGACAAACGTTTCAATTAAGTTGACACCATTCAAGCTGTCGGAATTGAGACCTGAAAAAACAAATGGCGAACCATCCGCCAATATTCCAGTAAAAACATCTCCCTGGCTGAGCGTAAAGGGCGACGAGATGTCATTGAAGGCAATGCCATTGAGCAAGAACTCCCCGCCTGAGATGTTGACTTCACTGCCACTGGAAGCGTCAAAGTCATTGCCGAAGGTCCCTCCCGAGATGTTGACTGCACTGCCATTGAAAGCGTCGAAGTTATTTCCGAAGGTCCCTCCCGAGATGTTGACCGTGCTGCCACTACTGGCGTTGAAGTTATCTCCGACCTTCCCTCCCGAGATATTCACTGTGCTGCCGCTATTAGCGTTGACGTTACTTCCGACTTCCCCGCCCGAGATGTTGATGGTGCTGTCATTGAATTGGGAGTTTCCGACGATTGCACCTCCTGAGATGTTGATAGTGCTGCCAGTGTTGAAGCTGGAGGCTTCGCCGATTGTCCCTCCAGAGATATCGACCGTGCTATTAAAGGTGGAGAAACCTGAACCAACTGTCCCTCCGGAGATACTGACTTCAGATGAGGCAACTTCAAATTCGTTGCCGACGGACCCAGCTTCAATGTTTAGCGTTGCGCCCACAGCCGTGAAACCATTGTCCAGCTCACCGCCGGCCTGCAATGCTAGCGTCTGACCTGCTCTAAGGCTGCGCAATGTCGAAGCCGTGTCGATCGTTTGAGGAGTGGTGTCCGCTGTTGGGACAAACCTTTCAATTAAGTTGACACCATTCAAGCTGTCGGAATTGAGACTTGAAAAAATAAACGACGAGCCGTCCTCTAGCGTTCCAGTAAAAACATCGCCGTCAGCAAGGGTAAAAGGCGAGGTAATATCATTAATTGCGCTGCCGTTTAGCAAGAACTCCCCCCCCGAGATGTTGACCGTGCTGCCACTTGCGCCGAAGTCAAATCCGAACGTCCCTCCCGAGATGTTGACTGTACTGCCATTGAAAGCGCCGAAGTCA
>CAZKTR010000444.1:0-3196 GCA_964555525.1 uncultured Pirellulaceae bacterium | reverse complement strand
AGTCACAACTGTCGTTTGACGGAGTTGCTGAGGGGGTAATTCTGGTAGTGGATGACAGCAAATTAGTGCGAGACTCAATGGCTGCTTTATTGCGATCGGCCGGTTTTGAAATTGCCCAAGCCAATTCAGGCGACCACGCGGTTCGTTGGTTAGAAACGAATCCCACTCCCCTGCTGGTTTTGAGCGACATCAAAATGCCTGGGCGTCTTAATGGAATTAAACTTCGCCGTCATATCAAGGAGCGATTTCCAGGCGTCCATGTCGTTCTGATGTCCGGACATACTTCCGAAAACATCGACACGGGGACGACCGTGATTGAAAAGCCTTTTAAACTACAGGAACTTCTGTCCGTGTTTGAAAAGGAATGTTTGGTAGGCGATCAGTTGGTTGATAGATCAACCAATTAACAACGACTGAACGATCTCGCCCGAGATCGACCAAACCCAAATGACTAATCCGGTCAGTACGACAGCCGCGGCGGCAAAAACGATGACCAACTCCCAGACCTGCAGCCAAACGATCGTCCCGCGACTGCAACCAATCCGAAACATCGTTTCCATCTCACGTGCTCGCAGTCGCAGCGAAAGCACGACCACCAGCACCAACAACATCGCCGTCGCCAAACCAACTAACATTGAGTTGGCTTCAAAGAAACGATTTACCCGTAACACCATCCCCATCAACTCGCGGATCACAACCGGAGGCCGAGCCAGTTGCCGCCCGCTGCGATCAGGTTCGGTTTGATATCGCCCTTGAAGAATCGTTTCGCTTTTCTCTGACTCGGCGACCACGATAATCGACGTCAACGGGAAATCATCCACGTTTCCGTGGAAATGAAACGAACCGATGTTGCTGTCGGTGATCTCAATAAACTCGGTCACCCCGGCGCTGGCAATGACTTGCTTATCCGTTTTCTTTAATACCTGAACGCTACCTTCAACTGCGTCGGACAAATCTTCGTGACCGTGCCCCAAACCTTCAATCACCCAAGTCGTTTTTACATCCACGAAAACTACTCGGTCATCCGGACTGCCGCTTGGTTTCAACACTCCCGCCACCGTCATCCGTAACGGAGTCTCCCCGGCAAAAGCCAATGCATTTCGTCGATCGGATTCCAGTCGCTGACCAGGTTTGAGCCCCAACTGCTGAGCAACTTCGTAGCCCAAGACGCAGTCGCCTAGCGTACCGAAGGCAAATCCATCCTCGACCTCCAAACCACGATACTCGAAGTAGTCCAGTGAAGTGCCGACCACATGAAAATTCTTGGCGGTGAAACGAGCGTGAACAGGAATCGCGGTGGCGAGGCCAGTTTCTTCGATGTACTTCACTTCGTCGTAACGAATTGTCTTCATGTCGGGATTGATGCGAAAGTAAGTCGCATTCAAAGCCAGATCCAAATCACTACCCGTCGCACCCACCACCGCTTGCGTCGCATCGGCGCGGCTGGCAACCTTTTGATTGAACTGCCACAACAAGATGCGGATCGTGATCGGCAACAACACCGTTAACACGACGCTGGCAATCAAGATCAACGATTTTACTTTGTGATGCCGGACATATCGCCAAGCCAAACCCAACGGACCGCTCATGAATTTGCTTCCGTTGTCTTAGCACTTTCGGTGCTTTCGCTGCCGGCGCTTTCGTGGCGGAACTGTTCGAAGTCGATCGTGCGATCCATTCCGCCCAAGATACTCATGTCGTGCGTGACCATCACTAACGTTTGTCCAAATCGTTCGGCCTGTTCAAACAGCAACTCCATGATGGCAAGCTTATTCTTGGGATCTAGGTTGCCCGTGGGTTCGTCCGCTAAAATCAAACGTGGCTCGGTCACAAGCGCCCGGCAGATTGCACAGCGTTGCTTTTCACCTTGCGAAAGTTGCGATGGGAAACGTTTTAGTTTATCGCCTAAGCCCATCTCTTGGGCCAAACAGATCGCTCGCGTTTGAATATCTTTTGACTTGGCCGCTCCGTCGGTAGATTGCTGTAACGAACGATTGATCGCAAACGGCAATAGGATATTGGATTTCAAATCCAAATAATCAACCAGCTCAAACTGCTGAAACACCAGTCCGATATTCAAAATCCGAAAGTCACGTCGCTGCGACGAAGTCATTTTGCCAACGTCCTGTCCGGCGGTGACCACAGTTCCTCGATCAGCGGTCGCGATCCCGGAGATCAGATTCAGCAACGTTGTTTTACCGCAACCACTGGGACCAACGAAAGCAACTTTGCTCCCCGGAGCAACCTCCAGGCTTGGCAACTGCAAACTGAAATCAGTTCGCGGATACTTGAACTGAAGATCTTTAATCGAAATCATTGTGTTACTCGACTGGCTCCAGCACCACTGAAACCAAGTTCATGATTCCGACTTTCACCAGCGACTTCGGTTGGATCACCACTTGCGACGCGCCAGCGACAAGTTCCACCTCGGGCAGTTGCACGGTTTGCCAATCGGACCACGTTCCGGTTTTCGCCACGGTGTGAGAGAACGTGGTCTTGCCGATTTGAAACTCAACGACTGCCCCCGCCGCTTGATCCTCGCAGGAGTACTTCAACGTTGGACGGTACTTGCCGCCTTTCGTGACATCGATGTTCCAAAGTACTCGGTCTCCAAGGTCACTCCATTTGTTGATATTCTCTGGCCCGTCTTTTTTCTTTTCAATTCGAATCGAACGACCCTTCAAAACCGCTTCACCTGCAGCCAACACTAGCTTGCCTGACTCATCGGCCTGGATCCTGTACGGTTCGACTTCCGGTGTACCGGCGATGTCGACTTGGACCACGCTGGCGATTTTGTCGGGAGCACTAGTGGGCAACTGAATTTTCCAATCTCCCGGCGATCCAGAAACGACGAGTGCTGTGTCGCTGCCCATTAGCCCTGCGCGAACGGGTTTGCTCTTCAAATACTTGATGTTTAGCACACCATCAGCAGGCCATTCAAAAACATGAAAATACAATCGCGTGCCGTTGACGGTTTTCTTGCGAGTACAGCGTCCGTCCCAGCTATTGCGATCCAAAGGTGACGCACTGGTGCCGTAGATCGAGTCACTGTACTTCTCCATCCACTGACCCATCGCTTCCAACCGTTCAATACTCGCCGCCGGGATTTCACCTTCGGCCGTTGGACCGACGTTCAGCAGAAAATTGCCTCCTTTGCTGGCGATGTCAATCAAGTTGCGAATTAGCTTTTCCTTGG
>CAZKTR010000443.1:0-3209 GCA_964555525.1 uncultured Pirellulaceae bacterium | reverse complement strand
TTAAAGGTTTGCGGGAGTGGTTTGAGGAAGTGAATCGAAGATTCAAAATCCATGATTCTCGCAAAATCATAAGCATCTGGATTCTTGGGGATTAACGTCGCCAAGGGAGTGTCATTGTCGGGGACTATGACCAGCAGTTTTACTTCCTGACTGTGTTCTTGCCTTCCATTGGCTTCTTTCACCGTTTCCTGATCAAAACTTGCAAGCCCTTTTAGTTTCTCCAATAGTTGGGAGTTCTTGATACTGAAATCAAAATCGTAATAGGATCCCGCCCAGAATTTTTTCAATTTCGATGCTTCCGCAGATTTCACCTGCTCAACCACTTTGGTTTCCAAAACCGTCGCCAGCTTCTTTTTCTCTAGCACGTTGACGATCAAGTTCTCAACACTGTTCGGTTCGTGTTTTCGTCCAACGCCGCCAGCTCAAGAATCTTCTCTTCATCTTTTTTGAGGTAGAGCAACAGGTACATTTGAGCCTGCGAACGCGCTTCACGTGGCCCTCCGCCTTGAACTCTTCTCACCAATCGGTAATAACGGCGGTTATTACTAGGTACCCAAAAGGCCTTTTTGATTCCATCGTTTTCTGAAAAAACGAGATTTTTCTTGCCCGGCTTTGAAACCCACGTGTTTATCCGCGCTTCGTTTAACGACGTGTACATGACAGCTTATTCGGGCAATTGAAACTCAGTTTTCACTGTGCCGATTTCGGTCGATGTGACGCTACTTCAGCAAGTCCATGTAGTCCGAGGCGATCGCAAGCACTTCGTCCAAGTAAAAATCTCGCTCGATGCTATCGTCGTTATCAAGCTGATCTTCAATCAAACTCTTATCTTCTTCGTCCGCGTTAAGCTCTTCTCGGCGAGCCTTATACTTTTCAGCGTTTAAGGAAATCACTTTAAGCTTCTTTTGCTCGACATATTTAGCGATCTTTCTGTTCAACTTCACGAAGTCTTCTGAAGCAGCCATCCTAGCCGCCGACTTGGCTTGCAAGTCGCTAATAATACTATCGTTGATCATCGTTACCGGTGAAAACGCAGCTCGTCGAACTCGATCAAACTCAACTGGAAAATCCAAATCCGCTTCGGCGATGCCTTCCATGTTATCGGTAATTGAAGGCAAAACCAAATCCGACAACACGCCACGTTTCTGAGTACTATCGCCATTGGGACGATAAAACTGTGCAGTCGTGATCTTCAAAGCTCCGTGCTTGCTGGGCACGTTAGGTATTCTAGTAAGCACTTCACTCAGGTTGCGCAAGCTTTGGACGGTACCTTTACCGTGAGTGGTCGTATCTCCAACCACAAGCCCACGCCCGTAATCCTGAATCGCTCCAGCTAGAATCTCACTGGCACTCGCACTGAATTTACTGGTCAACACAACCAACGGCTTTTTCCAAGCCATCCCAGCTGCGGTATCGGACAACTCTTCAATTTCTCCGGTTGGATTTTTAACTTGTACCACTGGCCCAAGATCAATAAACAAACCCGTCAAATCGATTGCTTCCGGCAAGCTTCCACCGCCGTTCATTCGCAAATCCAAAACCAAACCATCAACGCCCTTAGCATTAAAGTCATCGATAATCTTACGCACGTCGCGAGTCGTGCTTCGCCCGTCTCCACCGGAAAAATCCGCGTAGAAACTTGGCAACTCGATCACGCCAACCTTACGAGGTGAACCGTCAGAATTCTTGCCTTCTTCAAAGACCTCGCCACGAGCGGCTTGATCTTCCAACTTAATTTTTTCTCGCACGATATTTACGGTGTGCAAATCGCCGTCTTCAGACATCACAGACAACCGAACCGTCGTACCCGCTTTACCGCGAATCATTCCGACGACATCATCCAATTTCATGAACGAGACGTCCACGAAGTCAGTGCCATGCTTGGCCGCCAGATCCGGATCGAGCTTAGTGCCATCCTCTTCGCCCTGCCCTACCGCGTGAATCTTGTCTTCAACTTTTAGCCCACCTTGCGTGTAAGCAGCTCCGCCTTTAACAACGTTTTTGATCGTTGTGTAGCCGTCGTCGGTTCCCTGTAGCGTGGCTCCAATGCCTTCCAACTCCAAACCCATCTGGATTATAAAGTTCTCGTAAGTCTTCTTTGACATGTAAGAGGTATGCGGATCAAAGCTAGTGGTAACCGCCGAAATGTATCGTTCAAGTACGTCTTCGGTGTCCATCTGGTGCATCCGACGATTGAACGCCTGGTATCGCTTTCGCAAAATTTCTTCAGGAGGATCTGGTTTTTTGGTTACCTTAGACGGAGACGCCTCGTCCTTTGCAGAGGATCCGTCTTCAGCTGCTTTTTCTCTTTTCTTTTTCTCACTAGCCTCTTCGGCAGACCGTAGCACCAACAAACTATACTTAATTCGCTTACGCCATTTGTCACGGACTTCAGCATCCGATTTGGCAAAGGTCAGCATGTCAGGGTCGGTGGCGAGTGTTTCTTCGATTGTGAAATCGTGCGGATGATCAATCATTTCCAAAGCGAGCGCCGTTCGCTGGTCGACCCGTTCAATGAATCGTCGAAAAATCATAAAGGCAATATCAAAATTACCTGTTTGGATTTTGTCGTCGATTTCATTTTCAAAAGCCTCGAACTCTTCGATGTCTTCTTGAAGGAAATAATCCTTTAATGGATCCAAAGCCTTGACGTAGTGATCGAAAGCTCGACCCGCGATCGTGTCATCCAAAGGCAACTTTGACAGATGCAAACGCTCCATCATCATCGAGACCAAACGAGCAGAAACTTGATTTTGCATCGTTGGCTTGGTAAGCTGCGAAGTCGCTTGTTTCACGTCCTGCTGAGCTTGACTAACAGCAGTGAGGAACAGCCCCATAAAAACTGCCGCAACCACGACCCAAGACGTCTTGCAACGCCTGAAAGCCCCAGTGTGATTAGATGAAAAAGCCAACATTCTGTCTCCTATATTAAAAGATGCCCATTCTTGTCCAACCCTATGTTAAAACACAAAATTCCCGATGGACAGCGTGGAATCGTAGGCACTGATATCATGCAAGGCAATACTGATCCAAAAAGACAGCCTAGTCTCTAAGTTCCCTGCAAATCTTTGTTCTAAGATGCCCTTAGAAACAACAATCTAACCAGCGAAACGACCCGATTTGCTACTATAAGCAATCAAGCCTAAATTATAGCCCCTGCTTTGAACAAAAGTGCAGCCCAAAAGTTCCTTTCTTGAATTTGCAATGAC
>CAZKTR010000442.1:0-3211 GCA_964555525.1 uncultured Pirellulaceae bacterium | reverse complement strand
AGAAATTATCGAAGATCACTCCCAAGATCGGATACCCCAACCGCTGGAAAGACTACTCAAAGCTTGAGATCGAAGCGGGTGATCTGTTTGGCAACGTGATGCGTTCCAACTTGGTCGAACACGAGCGAAACGTGTCGAAGCTTGGCCAACCGATCGACCGGGAAGAGTGGGGCATGACACCGCAAACAGTCAACGCTTACTACAGCCCAACTAAAAACGAGATCGTGTTTCCGGCTGCGATCCTGCAACCGCCTTTCTTTGACCTCAATGCACCTGCTCCACTTAATTACGGTGGTATCGGAGCGGTGATTGGTCATGAGATTAGTCATGGCTTCGACGACCAAGGCAGTAAGTACGATGGTGATGGAAACCTAAACGACTGGTGGACCGATTCGGACCGTGAAGAATTCAAAAGTCTGACGACACAGCTGGTCAACCAGTTTGCCGTGTATGAGCCGCTCAAGGGCAAGAAGGTGAACGGCGAGTTGACTTTAGGTGAGAACATTGCGGACTTGTCTGGTTTGGAAGTGGCTCATCGTGCATTGAAGCTGTCCAAAGACGAAAGTTTGGACAAAATCGTTGCCGGTTGGAATAGCGACCAGTTGTTCTTTGTAGGCTGGAGTCGAGTCTGGAAGCGAAAGTACAAGGACGAGGAGATGGTCAAGCGTTTATTGAACGATCCTCATTCGCCGTCTCGATATCGCGTCAACGGACCGATCACCAATATCGACGCGTTCTACGAGGCTTTCGACATCAAGCCAGGCGACAAGCTTTTTCGCCCTGTCGAAGACCGAATTAAGATCTGGTAATGCAGCTCAACTAAAACCCATAGCTCTCAACAGCCCGCAAATTTGGATATTTGCGGGCTGTTGGCATTTTCAGATACGCACAGGAGGAACTGTGGTCACGCCTGTGAGCCGTTCGCGCGTCGGGCATTAATCGAATGCCGCTTGACCTAGCAACCCCCGGCCCAAAACCTGAGGCAAGGCCCGACGCTAGCGCGTTCGGCTCACAGAGACAGAACGGCGACTTCGTTTCTCGCTGGCACCCCTGTAGAGCCGAGCTTCAACTGTGAAACCGACTGCATTTTCGAAAAATCACGTCAAATTTTCATTCTGCTAGGCGACGCTTGGCGGTCACAGGTGTTTAAATGTGATAGAACAACGTTCGGCAATCGGCCGGACGACACCCTCTCATTTTCGAAAGAAGCACAATGCACAAGTTCATTTTGATGTTCGCAATCCTTGCTACCCTATCCATGTCTTCGCATGTTCAAGCCCAACGCGGTGGCGAAGGAGGCCCAAGAGGCGGACAGCGTGGTGGAGCCGAAGGTGGACAACGTGGACAGAGACCTGCGTCACCAATGATGGCGGCTCTGGACGCCGACAAAGACGGAAAACTATCCGCTGAGGAAATTGCCAACGCCGCAACCGCCCTGAAAACGCTCGACAAAAATAAAGACGGTGTGCTTGATTCAAGTGAACTGGCTCCAACACGTGGCCCAAGTGGTCAAGGCGGTGCTCAAGGTGGACGCACGAGCCAAATGGTGGAACGAATAATGGCACGCGACACCGACGGTGACGGAAAAGTCTCCAAAGAAGAAGCTGGCGAACAGATGGGCCGTATATTCGGTCGTATGGACGCAGACGGCGATGGCTTCGTCACCAAGACTGAAATTGAAAACATGTTCCAGCAATTCCAAGGTGGCGGTGGACGCCGCGGCGGTGGTGGAAGAGGCGCTGGCGGTGGCGGTGGAAGAGGCGGCGCTGGTGGCGGCGGACGAGGCGGTGCTGGGCCGAGCACGAAGGAAAACCGACCTGGCTTCGACGAATAAATAATCGTATTTTCTAACCTCAAACTGGATTGATCATGAATAAACATATTCGAATCGCGTCCCATGTTGTGGTGTTCATTGCCACGACATTGGTCTGCTTGACCGTTGATACTCATGTCAGCGCCCAAACCGCCGAGCAAACCAGCGAATGGTCTCGCTTTCGCGGACCACAAGGCAGTGGCATCAGCAAAGAAAGCGTGCCAACCGAATGGTCACCTGACAAAAACATCAAATGGAAAACCGCTCTTCCGGGCGCGGGATGTTCGTCTCCTATCGTTGTTGCAGGCAAAGTATTTGTAACCTGCTATTCAGGTTATGGAGAAGCTCGCGACAATGTTGGCAAAAAAGAAGACTTGCAACGACACGTGGTATGTATCGACCAAGCCAGTGGAGAAAAACTCTGGTCCAAGACGATTGATGGAACCGACAACGAAGACAACTTTACTGGGATTGGCGTTACGGCTCACGGTTACTCGTCTCATACACCGGTTTCGGACGGCGAGTCACTGTTTGTTTTCTTTGGCAAAGGCGGCGTGATCGCGTATGACTTGGAAGGCAATGAGCTTTGGACAAAGGATGTCGGAAGCGGATCCGATTCAAAGAAATGGGGTTCTGCTGCCAGCCCAGTCGTTTGTGGTGACTTAGTCATCGTGCCCGCGGTTGCCGAAAGCCGCGCTGTTTATGGATTGAATAAAAAGGACGGTAAACAGGAATGGATTTGTCCCTCAAAAGCGATGGACAACACCTGGTCGACACCGATGGTGATTAAAGTTGATGATGATCGATCCGACATCGTGATCGGTGTCCCTAACGAACTGTGGGCCATCAACCCTAAAACAGGAAACCTCGCTTGGCTGGCCGCAGGAGTCGCGAACGAGCAAACAGGCTTCTACACCAGTCCGATTATCAGTGATGGCATCGTCTACGCTTCGGTTGGCGGTCGTACTGGGGGCGGAAGCATCGCAGTTCGATCCGGCGGAAAAAAAGACGTGTCAGATTCACATGTGGAGTGGAAGTCAAAAACCAGTGCTAGTTTCTCAAGCCCAGTCGTCTTTGGTGGCCAAATGTTTACTGTGGCTCGTGGTGGCATTATGGAAGTCTCCGACATTAAGACCGGTAAGAACTTGAAAAAGGTTCGCTTCAAATCGACGGACTCCAGTCGTCCAAAGAACGCAGGCGGTGGCAGTCGTTTTGCTGCCGATTACGGCTCGCCCGTAATTGCCGGAGACAAACTGTATTTCACCAAAGGCAACGGCGAAACATTTGTGTTCAATGCGGACGCCGAGTGCAAACAGATTGCGGCGAATAAGTTAACCGACGATAAAGAGATTTTCTCGGGAACGCCAGCGATCAGCAACGGTCAGTTGTTCATTCGGT
>CAZKTR010000441.1:0-3221 GCA_964555525.1 uncultured Pirellulaceae bacterium | reverse complement strand
ACCTCGTCCCCAGCCTGACCAATTTGGCCGAGCGACAAGTTTTATTTATCGACGAAATCCACCGCATCCCGAAAGCCGTCGAAGAGTACATGTACACGGCGATGGAGGATTTTCGCATCGATTTGATTTTGGGTGAAGGCATTAACGCTCGCACGCACAACTTCAAACTCAAGCCTTTCACGTTGATCGGCGCGACAACACGAGCAGGAATGTTAACGGGGCCGCTGCGAGATCGTTTTCAAATTCGCGAGCACTTGGATTTTTACTCGTTGGATGACTTGACTGAGATCATCGTTCGCAACGCCAAAAAACTAGCCATTGAAATCACGGACGAAGCCGCCACTGAGATTGCCGTTCGCAGCCGCAGTACACCGCGGATCGCAAATAATCGTTTGCGTTGGGTCCGCGACTTTGCTCAATCCCGCGCCCAAGGAAAAATCTCGATTGAAGTCGCCAACGATGCTTTGGAGATGGCTCAAATTGATTCACTTGGTCTGGATCGGCAGGATCGACGTTATTTAGATACTTTGATTCGAGTCTGTTTGGGCGGCCCAACGGGGATCAACACGATCGCCGCGACAATGAACACCGTCACCGACACACTTGAAGACGAAGTCGAACCGTTCTTGCTGCGCAGCGAGCTGATTCTGCGAACTCCGCGCGGCCGAGTTGCCACGCCCAAGGCGTTTGAGCACATGAACTTTGAGCCACCCGTTAGCGGCGACGGTCAAATAGGTTTGTTTGACAACCACTAAAAGCTAGGTTGTAGCTGAACTCGAATGTGAGCCGTTTTGGCGCTAGCCACGGTTTCTGAGCGATGGAACCGTGGCTAGCGCCAAAACGGCTCACAAAGTTTCGTAGCTGGTTGGCCAGAGTTCAGGCCTTACCTAGTCGCATCCCGAAGTCTGGCGACTCCGGCTACCATAATGTCAAAATGTAGCGGCTCCTAAGAAAATTCGTTTTCTACCGATAGACAATGCCTGTTCAAGTACAAAACGGCATATAACCGCATAGGATTTTGGTCATTGCTAACGGGTTTATTTCTTGTTAAGAAGTGCATTATTCAAAGGCAATTTAACAAAGAAACTACGAGTTTAAGAGATCGACTATGCAAATCGGCGTCCCCAAGGAAATCAAGAATCACGAATATCGCGCGGGCATGACTCCCTCTTCGGTTTACGAGCTCACGCAACGTAATCATGATGTTTTTGTGGAAACGAACTTGGGCGCTGGCATTGGCCACTGTGATGACGCCTACGCCGCTGCTGGAGCGACAGTTCTGGCAACCGCCGACGAGGTCTTTGAAAAAGCTCAGATGATTGTCAAAGTCAAAGAGCCTCTGGCCGTGGAGCGTAAGCGACTGAACGAAAGCCACTTGCTATTCACTTACTTGCACCTTGCACCTGACGCCGACCAAACCAAAGATTTGGTTGATAGCGGCGCTGCGTGCATTGCTTACGAGACCATCACTTCACCATACGGTGAGTTGCCTTTGTTGACTCCGATGTCAGAGGTCGCTGGTCGCCTGTCAATTCAAGCCGGCGCGATGTGCTTACAAAAGTCCAACGGCGGCAGCGGAGTTTTGCTTGGCGGCGTTCCAGGTGTTTCCCCCGGAAATGTCGTTATCATCGGTGGCGGCGTGGTTGGATCGCACGCTGCTCAGATGGCTCTGGGCTTAGGAGCCGATGTAGCGATTCTAGATAACAACCTTCACGCATTGCGGAAACTCAATCGCGTCTTTGGGACGACGGTCAAGTTAGTGCACTCAAACAAATCATCACTAGAGAACTACGTGCGAACGGCGGACTTAGTGATCGGTGGCGTTTTGATCCCCGGCGCGGCCGCACCAAAGTTGGTGACTGCTGAAATGATCAAATCCATGAAGGCCGGTTCGGTCGTGGTGGACGTAGCGATTGACCAAGGTGGATGCTTTGCGACTTCAAAAGCAACCACCCACGAAGACCCGACTTACATCGTTGACGATATCGTGCACTACTGTGTCGCCAACATGCCTGGTGGCGTAGCCCGAACATCGACGCAGGCGCTAAACAATGCCACCCTGCCCTACATTGTTAAGCTCGCTGACAAAGGTTGGAAAGAAACACTCGCCAACGACACGCACTTTTTGCAAGGGTTGAATGTGTGTGCTGGAAAAGTTACCAACGAAGCCGTCGCCAGTAATTTAGGCTACGACTTCGTGGATCCGGCGAGCATGGTGGTTTAAGTAGGTATTGGCGACTGGTCGCTTTTGCTGCGAAATTCAAAACACAAAGTGTTCTCAATATAAGCTCGACGCGCAAGTGAGTGCATCATAGCACCCATGAAAAATGCACTCGCTTGCGCGTCGAGCTTGTATTCGTGCAACTTCAAAACGCACGAGCAAATGAGCGCATCGGTCAATTTCTTGAAAATGCACTTGCTTGCGCTGCGAGCTTGTATTTCAAGCGGCTTGTTGGTTGACATGCGGCCAGCGGATTCATAGGATCTTGGCCGACTTTCACACCCCAACCCCCTGTCATTCAGGTAAGTTCCCTTGAGTAAGATCGCATTTCTATTCCCTGGCCAAGGCGCCCAAACCGTTGGCATGTGCCATTCGCTTTGCCAAGAACTCCCCGCAGCGAAAGCGTTATTCGACCAAGCTGGTGAAATTCTTGGTTATGACTTGGCGGAGGTCTGCTTCAATGGTCCCGTCGAAAAATTAAATTCGACCGTGATTAGCCAGCCAGCTCTGTACGTCAGTAGCATGGCGGCGTTGGAGAAGTTAAAGATCGATGCTCCGGAGGCCTACGAGCAATGTGCCGGAGCGGCGGGCCTGAGTTTGGGCGAGTACACGGCGATCGCGTTTGCGGGCGGGCTGAGCTTCGAAGATGGATTGCGGTTGGTGCAGCAACGCGGGCAAGCCATGCAAGACGCGGCCGACCAGACGCCAAGCTCGATGGTCAGCGTTCTTGGCCTCGACCGTGAGACAACAGAACAAGTTTGCAACGACGCTCGAGTCGATGGAGAGATTTTGCAAGTGGCGAATTTGCTTTGCAAAGGCAACATCGCTGTCTCGGGTAACCTGGCCAGTTGCCAACGCGTGGAAGAAGTCGCCACGGTCGCGGGTGCGATGAAGTCGATTCCATTGGCCGTTGCGGGGGCTTTTCACACTCCGATCATGCAATCGGCGGTCGCCAAGCTTTCAGCCGCTCTCGAAGGAATCGACGTTTCAGAAACTCGAA